>JAOZKX010000357.1 GCA_029935135.1 Desulfocapsa sp. | reverse complement strand
TGCCGCACCGAGCAGGTGTCGGGGGATACTATAACCCGCCGGGAAACCATACAAAACAGCTCGAGTAAAATCTCATCCCAGATTGACCGCAAATATAAAGAATTTGCCTGGGGAGAGGAGCTGTTTGAACAGGTTGTTGACCCTTCAGGATTTGCCCTTGTGACCACCTTTACTTATTATGAGGACAGTGCCGATCAGGGAAGCTACTCCAGAGTAAAATCCGTTGAAAACCCTGATGGCTCCTGGGAATACTATGAGTATGACAGTTTCAACCGGGTATCAGTACATTATTCCAGCTGGCTTGACCTGGATATAAGTCTAAAGGAAAACGCACAAGTCATCAGCTATAATTACGACCCCACAAGCCTGGGCAGCGGCGATTCTAATCTGGACGAGGATAAGAATAAACCCAGGATCATCACCGAAACCAGGGGTGGCCTGCTGGTTGCCAAAAAGTATTTTGCATATATTGTTGGAGGATCCGGTGAAAGAACAGAAATTAGCGAAATAGCCACAAGCCCGACAGCTGCCTACGGTAACACAAATAATTTCAGAACTGTCACCACCTTCTATCTCGACACCAACAGAATACAATCCGTTCTTTCTCCAGACCAGCAGCTGACAACCTGGTCGTATAAGCAAGGCACATACAATTCCGGTTCGCAGAGCTTTGTCGCTGGAAGTGGTACAGATGAGCAAATCTCAATTGTGCATGGAACCGCATCCTCGCCTGCCGGCATTGCCATGCAGACCACCAAAGAGGTAAAAATAAGCAATAAATTTGGCAATGCACTCTTTCAGCAAACCATGGCCTATGATGGCAGCAGTTATAATGCTATTAACTGGACAGAACAGCTATTTGATAATTTCGGCAGGGTGACCAAACAAACAACCTCAGATGGAACAGTCATTGATACCGCCTGGTCCTGCTGTACTAAAGACTCGATAACCAATGCAACTGGTGTGATAACAAGCTTCACCAATTATGACGGCTTACAACGCCTCACGACCAAAAGCCGTATATCAGAACAGGGGCCTGTTGTAAGTACCAGCGCCTACAATGCTTCCGGCAGAAAGCTGAGTGAAACAGTATCTGCAGGTGGACTCAGTCTTTCAACATCCAGCCTCTATGACTTGGCAGGCCGGATAATCAGTCAGACAGATACCAGAAACCTGCCCACAGGATATGCTTATGAACTGGGAGGTAGGAAAACAACAGTAACCAGCCCCGGCAATATAACTCAAATCACCGAAACCTATAGAGACAGACAAATAAAATCAATAACCGGCAGCGGCGTAATTGACAGGTATTACAGCTATGGCATCAATGCTGATGGCAGTTCATACAGTCTTGTCCACATTGGCAGCGCAGCCTCACCAGCCTGGGAAAAGACAACAATCAATATGGGTGGCCAGGTCATCCTGGTTGAGAAGCCGGGCTATATCGGGACTGAGATTTCGGGAAAGGAATACAACGGTAATGGCTGGCTTATTAAAACAAGCACACTGGGCATGGCCGACACCCTGTTTGAGTATGACACGCTTGGCAACAGAATACATTCCGGGCTGGATATTAATGGCAATGGCATCCTTGATAATGCATCGGATGACAGGATAACAGGCAGTCAAACCCGGTTTGTTTTTAGCGAATCCTCCTGGTGGCAGGAAACAGTGCAGACCCTTTTTCCCACAGTAGGTGTTGATATCGAAAAAACAATCAGTACCAGTCGCAGCCGACTTACCAATCTTGGAACGGCAGGTCTTGTATCCGAAAGCATCAATACAGATATCCATGGCAACCAGACCATCAGTACCAGCCATCTTGACAGATCGCTGCATAAAATAACACAAACGGTAAACAGCCCTGACTCTACCACAGACAGTGTTCAGGAAACCGTTTACGGCCTGTTGAAATCCAGTTCAGATAAATCTGGTATCAGCAGAACTTATCTGTACGATGCGCTCGGCAGGAGAACGGGAGTTATTGATCCCAGAACCGGTCAATCCATTATCCATTACAATACTAAAGGTGAAATTGATTATACAGAAGATCCGGCAGGCAAACGGACACTATTTGACTATGATCCGATAACCGGCAGAAAAACAGCAGTCACTGATGCTGAAAGCAGAATGGTCTGGTATCAGTATGATACGCTGAATAACATAAGCCATATCTGGGGCGCAGCAAGTCCGGTTCGCTACGAATACGACATCTACGGTCGCATGACAGCCATGCATACCTGGAGCACTGGCGATGGCTGGGACAGCGCAACATGGCCGACAGCAAACAACCCGCTATCTGATATTACTCGCTGGCATTACCATGAAGCTTCCGGTTTATTGGAATCCAAAGAGGATACCCAGGGGCAGAGTACTGGGTACAGTTACTTCACAGGAGGAAAACTACATACCCGTACCTGGGCCAGGACGCCCGGTACAAATGCCCTTATCACGACCTATGGGTATGATACTCAAACAAGTGAACTAACCAGTATTGATTATTCCGACACCACCCCGGATATCGGTTTCAGCTATAACAGGATCGGGCAACAATCCACCGTAACTGATGCGGTGGGTACCAGGACATTTTTATATACAGACAATCTCCAGCCGGATACGGAAACCATAACCGGGCTGCTAAGCCGAACCATTACCAGAATGTATGAGAGCAGTGGAGTTATCGGCAGGAACACAGGATTTAGCTCAGGCAGCGATTACACAATCACCTACGGCTACGATACCACAGGCCGCTTCAACAATGTCTCCTGGAATATTGACAGCCAGACAGATAATGTACTCTACAGCCATGAATCCCAATCGCACCTTCTCCACTCCGTAAGCTTTGGCTCAGGTGCTGCAAGCATCTATTCTTATGAGCCGAACCGGAACATAAAAACAACAGTGGAGAATACATACTCGTCAACGCCTGTTTCGCAGTATGATTATCTGTATGACAATATAGGACGCCGCATCACCATGACCACTACTGGTGATGTGTTTGATGTACCAGCAATTTCA
>JAOZKX010000048.1 GCA_029935135.1 Desulfocapsa sp. | reverse complement strand
GTGTAATTGCTTCTGTGAAATGTTCTTCGGCAATAAGACTTTTCAGGCGCAGGAGCAGAATTTCATTCCAATGCTTTCCGTCTGGGTAGTGGTAGCTGTATTGATCGGCGTAGTCTTCCACCATATCATAGGCACGATGATCGTAGGAGGCGGCAATAAGAGGAAGATAGTACTGTTCTTTTTGATCTTCGGAAGAGAGAGAGATAAGATAGTGATATATTCTTGATGCCTCTTTATATATACCAAGTTTATGATATGATTCAGCCAGTTCAGAGAGCAGGTTAATGTCAATCCAGTTTTTTGTGAACAGGTGTTTGTTCTTTTTTGCAAGAACAAGAGCATTCATATAATCGCCCTTAGCAACATATTCTCTAATAGTGTCAGGAAGTATGTCTATGAGGAGTGCCTGGCCGGTAACAAATAATTCACCACTTCTAAAATCTCTGAGAAAGGCCATCAGGAGTTCTACACTTTTGATCTTTTCGTTTTTGAGGCTATGGACCAGTGCCTCCTTGAAGCTTGCCTCCTCACGTGTGGAGCGGGTAACAGATTTCTCAGCAAGAGCATGGTAATAAAGAATCGCCTGGTCAGCCCAGTCACTGTTGTTGATCAGTTGGATGTCTGTTTTTTTCAGTGCTCCTCGAAATCCTGCCTCAGTGCCTGGATAAGTGTTTTCAATCCGGGCAAAAAAATCACTAATTTCAAAGGTGGATTTGTAATGGGACTCAGCCATATATTTACGATAATTAATCAGGCCAAGGAGATCTTTGTCTTGAATATGGTTGGCGAGAATATTGTAATTAAGGGATGCATCCCGGAATTGTTTTTGCTGGTACAGCGTATCGCAGTAGCCGTTTAGAGAGAATGTCTTTTCTTGTAGAAGAGTACCTTCAGCCAGCAACTGATATCCGATAAAGGCTTTCACCAGGTCATCTGTTGCATACCAGTAGTCAGCCTGGCGAAGGTCTCGAATGCGTTCGGCATCTTCTGGGAATGGGATGTCATCCTGCTGAAGAAGGGTCTGCATTCGTTCGAGCTGTTCTGTTGCAAGTGCTGTTTCAAGAGTGTTTATGTGAAAATATGGTGTGATTGCCATGTCTGGCCGCATGAATTGTTCCAGTTGGCGTAACTCGTAATCGGCTATATGGACATCTTCAAACTGGGCTCGTAACAGGGCCAGAAGATATTTAGCAAAAAGGCCAATCTCCTCATCCGGGTACTCCTGGGCAAGAAGATAAAATTGTTTGAATGCATCAGAGAACTTTCCCTCACGGGCCAGAGCATCACCATAGGTAAGGGCAAGTTTTTTGATTATTTCCGGTTCTGTCTCCGTGTTGATTTTATCGAGAAGAAGATCCTGGATGGAGTCCCATAGCTGCTGTGTGGCAAGCGTTTCAATTTCTTCACCAAGCAGATCGCTTTCTGCTTTTTTTCCAGTAGAAAGAAGATGTATAGCAGGGAAGGGAGGAAGGCTATATTGAACAGGCACAGAAATAGATATTTTTGATTCATATAATTTAAAAAAACTTTGCCAGTCTGCTGCATATGGGGAGGCTATTAATGGGTTTGAGTAATCTTTTGTTGTTCTCTGCAGGATTGTTAAGCCTTTAAGTTGTGAAGAGAAATCCGGAAGAGCTGTGGAATATGGGTTACCCAAGAGGATGTTGATTGTTAATTTGTGTTCTTTTTCATTGCGGGTAATAGTAAATTTCTGTGGAGAATAGCGAAAAAAGAAAGAAAGAATGGTTTTGTTGTTTTTGTGGAGTGACAAAATTTTGACAATCTTGTCGTCAGTGGAAAAAAAAGAGAAGTCTGGTTGAAGGAGTGTGTCTTCAAGAATAAAATCTACTCTTTTATCTCTCGTATTTGTGCGATAGGCAGGTATGCGATTGAAAGAGCAATACAATTCTATGGAGTCCTTTCCGTCTACCCTGTTCATTTTTATGAATGTACTTTGGGCGAAGCAGTGCCCTGGGGTGAGGTACGGTGTCAAAAACAGACATAAAAGAAGTATTATTTTGTAATTATTCATAAAGAGTGAGCTCCAATACCTGTTATGCAAAAAGTGATCCACAATCCAGGTTGGAGCTGGGCGTGGTGAATAAAGTGGGGAAAATGGAAAAAAGTTCTTTTTTTGTAGAAGTTAATTGATTTTTTAGCATGAATATTGATATGATTTTTTCTATAATGGATGCTATAGGGAACCAGAGAAATTTCTTGTTATACTGATTATTCTTAATATTTTGTTGCAGGAGGAAAGCAATGGGTAAAAATGTACTACTGGTAGATGATTCCAGCACGATGAGAAAGATTGTAGGCAGGTCACTGCGTCAGGCAGGCCTTGACTTTGATAATATATTCGAGGCAGCCGACGGGATAGAGGCTCTTGAGGTCCTTGAGAATGAGCATGTGGATATTGTTCTCAGCGATATCAATATGCCTAATATGGACGGAATCAGTTTTCTGCGTGAGAAACAGAGCAGGGATAATGTAAAAGATATTCCTGTATTTATGATATCCACCGAAACTGGTGATGATATTATTGGTGAAGCAAAATCCCTTGGTGCTCTCGGTGCTATTAAGAAACCATTTACCCCGGACAAGGTGAACGAAGTACTTGGGCCACTTATGTAACTATTGCTAAGGAAGGTGGCATGGAGATAGAAGACAAGATAATTGACGCGACCAAGGAAATTTTTTCTTCGATGGTCATGATGGAAATTGAAGTGAAAGAGGTTATGGAAGATCATGGACCTCTTACTGATACTATTACTGGTTTAATCGGGCTTGCTGGTACGCACAAAGGTGTTCTCGGCATACACACGCCATATCATGTTGCCATGGCAATTACCAGTAGCTTCCTTGGCATGGATGTGGATGAGATTAATGAGGATGTGCATGATGCCGTAGGTGAACTTGCCAATATGCTTGGAGGGAATGTGAAATCAATTCTTTCTGAAAAAGGGAGGGACATTGATCTCTCACTTCCCTCAACAATTGCAGGAAGCCAGTATAATTTCCAATCCGATAAACAAGTTGAGAAAATAATAATACGATTTGATACCGGGCAGGGCGACTTTATGGTAGAACTCGACTTGGAAAAATAAAAATTTATGTATAACCAGGTAGCCTCAGCAAAGGACGCTTTCTTTAGTTTCTTAAAGCTGAGTCTGCCCGTAGAAAGCATGTAAATAAAGAGTATTGGAAATGGATGTTGGTAAAGCAATTATAGAGGGAACCAGGGAAGTCTTCTCAACCATGCTGATGGTAGAACTTGAAGCAGGGGATCCCATTGAAGGGAAAGGGGGCGATGTTGAATCAAACATTACAAGCATGCTTGGTTTAGGAAAAGATATACGAGGCATGCTTGCTGTTCATTGCCCCGGGAGTGTGGCCAAAGCTATTACAGGTACATTTCTTGGCATGGAAGTGGAAGAGATAGACGAGGATGTAAAAGATGCCATAGGTGAAATTGCCAATATGGTGGCTGGAAATCTGAAAATATCTTTTGCAGAAAATGGAAAAGATATTGAACTTGCCATTCCCTCATCTATTATTGGTACTTCTTTTCGAACCGGTGGCATGTTTGGTGCCAAAAGGGTGGCTGTTCCCTTCACGATGAATAATGAAACATTTCTAGTAGAGTTGAAATATATGGATTCTGAGTAGTATCTTTTTTTATCCCTTCCCAAACTTTTGTTAAGTAATTATTGTCTTCTGTCGATAGTTACTTAACAATAAAGCTGTTTCATACCTGATATTCACTTTTTATTTCTCAAAAACTGTTTATGTCTGACCAAAAAATCAAAAAAAAGCTTGATCGGATTCTTGAAGAGGTACAGCCGCGCATAGGTGAAGAGGTTGGTGGCCTTATCGGCGGCACTCTGACATTTTCAGATTTTTCCGCACGACTTATAAGTAAAGAAGACTTTTTTGAGGAAGCTTCCGGAAAACTCGTATTTGCTGAAATGCAGGTAACCGGGGATGTGGAAGGTGACGGCTGTCTGCTTCTTTCTGTCAAGGATGCTGTGCGTCTTGGTGGAACACTCATTATGCTTCCTGAGAGTGAACTGGAAGAGGTGGTTGCCAGCGAAGAGTATAGCGAGGAGATTGAAGATTCGTATGGTGAGATTGCAAATATTATTGCAGGATCCTATACGAAAACATTTGAGGAGATGTACCCTAAATCCTGTCGCTTTATTCGTAAAGAGCAGCAGGTTATTACTCCCATTAAAATTGATTGAACATCCGATGAACTGATACCTAATCAGAATTATTATCAGGTATCTAACACCATGATTTTTAATGATAAAGAGCTTGGTACCCTAACCATGCTCATGCCTGCGGCTCCCTTTGGTGTGGATGAAGAAAAAACCGAAGTGGAAGAGCCCGTAGCAGAACCAGTTGCAGAGAGTTCAGCCTCTTCCGAAACTGCAGCTGCAGAAACAGAGAGTGCGAATGCTGATTCAGAAAATGCATCGGCCGAGACTGAAGTCGAACAACTCCCACCAGCTGAATCACCTGAAAAAGCCAAGAAAAAACTAGATAAAGTTCTTAAAGAAGTGCAGCCTCGTATAGGCGAAGAGGTCGGCGGACTTATTGGTGGAACGCTTGCTTTTTCTGATTTTTCTACCCAACTCATCAGTAAAGAAGACTTTTTTGATGAACCTGCCGGAAAACTCATATTTGCTGAAATGCAGATAACCGGAGATGTGGAAGGGAATGGCTGTCTGCTGATTCCTGTCAAAGATGCCGTGCGTCTTGGTGGTACCCTTATTATGCTTCCGGACAGTGAGTTGGAAGAGGTGGTTGCAAGTGAGGATTACAGTGAAGAGATAGAGGATTCGTATGGAGAAATTGCAAATATTATTGCAGGATCCTATACCAAAACCTTTGAAGAGATGTATCCCAAGTCCTGCCGCTTTATCCGTAAAGAGCAACAACTTATTACTCCCATTAAGGTGGATGGCACTACGGATGATTTGATACCCAATCAGAATTACTACCAGGTATCAAATAAGATGACCTTTAATGACAAGGAAATGGGCACATTGATAATGCTCATCCCTGCTGCTCCGTTTGGTGTCGATGAAATCAAATCTGCGCCCGAGAGTAGTACAGCATCCGTAGATGCTGCGACTGATACGGCTCAAGTTGCAGCTGCCGGGAGTAATGGTACTGCGGCTGATGGCGATTCTTCCGGGTCAACTCAGGCTGAGCAGGCAGTTGATGTACAAAAACAGAAGAAAAGGGTTGATTCAGTTCTCGAGCTTTGCCAGTCTCGAATGCAGGAAGAGGTTGGTGCTATTCTCGGCTCAGAAATTACTCTCAGTGAGCAAGATAATCGTCTCGTCAGTAAAGAGGATTATTTCTTTGATGAGGCCTCTGGTAAACAGATCCTGGCTCATATGGATGTGGTGGGTGAGGTTGAGGACAAAAGTTTTCTCTTTGTAGGACTCAAAGATGCCATCTTTATTGGTGGTACTCTTATTATGTTGCCGCCATCTGAGCTTGATGTCGTTGTTGCTGACGAGGAGTTCAGTGATGATACTGAAGATGCGTATGGTGAAATAACAAATATTATTGCCGGGGTATTCACATCAGTTTTTGAAGAGCAATACCCTAAACAATTTCGTTTCGTGAAAACACATCTTGAAAAAGTCATTCCCCTAAAAGTTGATACCGACTCAGATGCTCCCATGCCTGATCAGAATTACTATATGTCCAGTTGCAAACTGACTATCGGGGATTCTGAAATGGGTAAGATCCAGATGTTATTTCCTGCTCCGCTCTTGGAACTGGATCAGCTCGGTGCTGTTGCTGTTGCTGATACAGCTGAGGAAGAAGAAAGAGTGAAGGGGGAAATCACTTCTCAGGCTGCAGGCACTGCTGGAGGTGGAGAAGGTGTCGGGAGTGTTGCCCCGGGTGAGTCTGCAAACCCTGCTTTTCTCCTTGTCAGTAATGATCCGCAGGAATGTGAAAAAATCACAACAGTCCTTACTGAAAAGAGCCTGCCATACAAGGTATTGACTCATAAAGAGAGTGTCGGTGATTATCTTCCAGGAGAAGTACAGGCAATCTTTCTGCTGATGACAGAAGTAAATGAAAATGGGATGGGAGTCGCAATCAAGATAAGTGGTGCCAGTTCGCTTCCCTTGATTGCAGCTGGGCCGGGCTGGACGCGTTCCACCGTTATAAAGGCAGTAAAATACGGTGTTGACGACATTTTATTGACTCCGGCAAGCCAGGAAGATATTGGCGAAAAAATTAACTCTCTTACAGCCAGTATGGCTGCCTGATCAGCTTTCCTCCCACATTCCCTGCAGGTTCTTTTTCTTTATCTTTTCAAGAAGGGTTGTCCTCTTTAAATTAAGGAGTTTTGCTGCTTCTTTTTTGTTGCCGCTGGTAAATTTCATTGCCTGGATAATGAGCTGTGCCTCGTAATCGTTGATAAGTTCTTTGAAATCCACTTGTCCGGCTTCCAACTGGCTGTTCGTTGGAAGGGCTGTTGTCTGTACTGCTGGCTCCAGGGTTTTGCTGGACGATGTGGAAAAATCGGCTGAAAGAACTGATTCCAGCATCTCTTTGTCAATGGATTCCGGATCAAATCCTTCGAGAAATCGTTCTGGGAGGTCTTGCAGTTCTACTTGCCTACCGCTACAGAGAACAGACATATGTTGAACCATGTTTTCAAGTTCGCGGACATTTCCTTTCCAGTTGTATGAGATAAGTACGGCCATTACCTGGTAGGGAATAGTAAACTCCTCTCTTCCTCTCTGTCTGGTATGTTGATCGATAAAGCGTTCCAACAGTAGTGGGATATCCTCTTTACGTTCTTTTAACGGAGGAATGGAAAGAGGAATAACTGATAAACGATAGTAAAGATCTTCTCTGAATGTTCCTTCGGAAACCAGTTGCTCAAGGTCACAATGGGTGGCTGCAACAACGCGCGTGTCGACAGGTGTTGCCTTTAGGGCGCCAACCGGTTCGAATTCTTTTTCCTGCAGGACGCGTAACAGTTTCGCCTGCAATGATGGCTTCATATCTCCTATTTCATCAAGAAACAGAGTACCCTCATCCGCGTATTGGATACGGCCGATTTTGTTTTGGGTGGCCCCGGTGAAGGCACCTTTCTGATAACCGAACAATTCACTTTCAAGAAGATCATCGGGAATGGCTGCACAGTTGACGGGGACAAAATGTTTTGATTTTCGTCTGGAGTGTTTGTGGATGGCCTTGGCAACGAGCTCTTTTCCTGTACCTGACTCTCCACGAATGAGAACGGTGGCAAAATCGTCATCAGATACCTTGGTGATCATATCGAATAGAGTCTGCATCACTCTGCTTTCACCAATAAGGCCGTAGAAATCGTTTATAACTCTTGGAGCAGCAGGTTTCTTAGGAGAACAGTCAAGCCCAAGTTTGATACAGGCCCGTTTCAGCCCTAGTTGTACCTCTGATTTCTGGTAAGGAGTGTTGATGTAGTAGAAAATATCCCTGTCGAGGATCTCCTGTTCGAGTTTCAGGTTATCTTTTGGGACAGCGGCAATAATCAAAAGATCAGTCTGTTCTTTCTGGATATCATCTAAAAGTGTGATTCCGGATTCTTCGGAAGAGAGGCTGAGGTCAAGAAAAAGAATGTCAATTTGTTCCTGTTCAAGGGTTTGCAATAGATCTTTTTTGTTGGAACAGGTGTGCAGTGCATCTGAGGTAACTTCCTGAAACAATTGGAGACAGATATCCTGCTTGTCTGGCTGGCGATCAGCAAATAGTATAGATGGAACTTCAGACATAGTTTTTAGTAGAGTCGTAACTGCATTTCTAGGAAGAAGTGAGCAGGAAACAGATCATCAATATGTGGGTGGAAGTGTATCTGCAAGTTTACTGGATGTTCTGCGCATATTAAGACTGAGTAATCTAGCTGTTTTCTGGATAAGCTTCACTCCAAGTAGTGGTGATTTCTCAGTAAGACGATCAAAACCTTTACTTGTGAGAGTGACCATTGTAACTGGTTGTCGACAGACAACTGTAGCAGAACGTGGCGATTTGTCAATAAGGGCCATCTCACCAATGGAACTTCCCTTGGTCAGCCGGGCAATAACAATGTTTTCTCCTGTTGCCGATTTTTTCATGACCTCCAGCACACCTTGAACAACAAAGCCCATGAAATCTCCTTTGTCCCCCTCGACAAAAAGGAATTCGCCCCTTTGCAGATTGATATAGCTCATGTGTCGTGCGAGTATGGAGAGTTCATCCACATTGCAACTGTCAAATAAAGGGAGGTTAAGAAGGAATTCCCTTGTTTCTTCTTCCGAGTCAGATAATCTGTTATGTGGAGTTTCCATAAAAGTATTTCTTCAATCAAGATGATTGTAAGTGATTGTTTCAGTTCATGCACTGTTTAAGCCAATGAAATTATCTTCAATAGTACTCGAATTCTATCATAAGGGGCTGAAAAATAACAAGGATCATGCATATTTTTTATTATTAATCTCAATTGTATTGAGAATGGTACCATCTCAGTTGTAAGAAGAATCATCGGTTGTTTACTTCAGGAGGAGTGTTGAATGAGGAATGTTAAAAGTCGTTTGAATGTTATCTTTCTCTTTCTAGCTGTCTTGGCGTCTTTATTGTTTGCTCGATCCGGCTGCTCAGGACAAACTTTTAAGGCAAAGGTTACTAAAACAATAGATGGGGATTCAATCCAGATCCGTTACGAGGAAAAAACTGTAATGGTGAGACTTTGGGGAATTGATACTCCGGAATGGAAGCAACCCTATTCACAGACAGCGAAGAAATTTACAAACAGGTCCGTGTACAGAAAACATATTACCCTGGAAGTGAAAGACTGGGACAAATACGGGCGGATGGTAGCTGTTGTGACAACGGATAGCGGCAAGTGTCTGAATGAGGAACTCATTAAAAACGGTCTCGCCTGGGTACACATATATTATTGTAAAGAACCCGTCTGTGAAAAATGGAAACGATTTGAGGGCAATGCCCGAAAAAATCAATTGGGCCTGTGGCAGGAAAAGAAGCCAATTCCTCCCTGGGTATGGAAAAGAAAATGAACAGATTCTTTCATTAAATCCTGCAATGTACAGATCTCTACCTGTCCACTGTAGTGGCATCTTGCCATCGATTACAATCATTACCCTTCCTCCTCCTTGGACTTTGACTGAAGGTTATGATACCATTAGTCAAGTAAGGGAACAGTTACAAAAGGTGCAGTATCAGTTACATGCTTGTGTTTGTGTGGAAGCGCACCTTTTGTGGTATGGCGTATTTGGGGGGGGGGGGGGTTACCTCACCCCATGGTGAACTTAAAAAAGTGATGGTGCGGGCAAGCCTGTCACAAAAAATATCCTATGGCACACACAAAGAAAATTCCTTCACTTCATGGACTGTATCAGAAGTCTATACGCATTGCTTTGTCACTTGCCATTGGCATTCTGGCAGCCATTTGGTTGGGATATGAATATCAGGTCGGACAGAAAGATGTAAGCCGAATTGAAAGTGACTATATCACAGAAAAGAAGAACGATTTACGCAATATAGTTGAAACACTTGCAAGTGGCATCCGGCATCGACGAGCAAAGAGTCAAATACAGACCGGGAAGATTCTTCAAGAGAAGATGGGTGAAGTTCTAACCGTTGCAGAAGATATATATGCGAAAAACAGCGGTGAAGAGTCTCCAGAATTGGTCAAAAAACATATAATAGATCTGCTGATGGCCTCAAAGTTTGCAGATGGAAAGGGATATTTCTGGATTCTTGATACCAATAGTACCATTATTGCCCATCCTTATAATACAGATTTAATAGGGAAAAATCAGTCCTCACTCACCGATAAACATGGAAAGTTTTTTATTCTTGAATTTATA
>JAOZKX010000356.1 GCA_029935135.1 Desulfocapsa sp. | reverse complement strand
CCGATGCGATAGCCGGCAACATAGGTGGAGGCGAGCATGGCCTGCAGTGATTCGGATGCACACTCAATACGATAGGCATCAATCACAATATCCTGGGTAGCAGAAGAGAAACCTAGAAACACTGCGGCCATCGCCATAAGGAGCAGGCTGTTCCCCCCTTGAGTGGGATCTGTCAGGCCCATCCAGATAATGGCAGCAATCACAGAAAACTGGGACAACAGCATCCAGGCGCGTCGCCTGCCAAATATCCTCGTCAAAAAAGGAAGGGGCAGTTTATCCACAAGCGGTGCCCAGATAAACTTAAAGGAATAGCCAAGGGCAGCCCAGCTGAAAAAAGTAACGGCTGAACGACTGACACCGGCTTCACGCAGCCACACAGAAAGTGTGGAAAAGATTAGCAGAATAGGAATACCAGCAGAAAAGCCGAGAAAGAGCATTGTTACAACCTGAGGATGGAGCCACACTCGCAGCATCTCCATTTTTCCGCTATTGTCCCCATTTTTTTCAACCATTCTTGTCTTTTCCCTGTAATAGAATTATGATGTTTGTGACCGTCATTGTGAAAAACACAAATAATCAACGCAGAAAAACAGATCTCCCTGTAATAGAGTCGTAATCATGCCAGTCAAAATATATAATACACTTAGTCGAAAAAAAGAACTGCTTAAACCCATCGAACCGGGGCATATCAAGCTCTATGTATGCGGGATAACCTCCTACGACTACTGTCATATCGGCCATGCCCGTTCGGCACTTGCCTTTGATATGATTGTCCGCTACCTGAGGTACAAAGGTAACAAAGTCACATATATCAGGAATTTCACCGATATTGACGACAAGATAATCCAGCGCGCCAAAGAACAGGAAACCACCACTGAAGAACTTGCCAACCGCTTTATCGATGAGTTCTATGTGGATATGGACCAGCTTGGTGTGGAACGGCCCACCATGGAACCCAAGGCCACGGATCATATCCAGGAGATGGTCGATCTGATAAGCGAACTTATTGCAAAGGATATGGCCTATCCTGCCGGTGGAGATGTCTATTATTCGGTCAACTCATTTGCTGACTACGGCAAGCTCTCTGGCCGTAACCTTGAAGATATGCAGGCAGGTGCCAGGATCAGTGTCAATGAAAACAAAACCAATCCCATGGACTTTGTCTTATGGAAGGCATCCAAACCTGGTGAACCCAGCTGGGAAAGCCCATGGGGACCTGGGCGCCCGGGATGGCACATCGAATGTTCTGCCATGAGTCGCAAATATCTGGGAGACACATTCGATATTCATGGCGGGGGACAGGATCTCATCTTTCCCCACCACGAAAATGAACTGGCACAGAGTGAGGGAGCAAACAGCAAACCTTTTGTCAACATGTGGATTCATCATGGTTTTGTGACTATCCGTGATGAAAAAATGTCCAAGTCCCTTGGCAACTTCCTCACCATTCGAGATATCCTCAAACATTACCATCCGGAAGTGTTGCGCTTTTTTATCTTTTCCACCCAATACCGCAACCCCCTTGATTTTTCAGAAAAGGCAATGCAGGATGCCATGGCGGGCCTTGATCGACTCTATCAATGTGTGGCTGCCATAGAAGCCTTACCAGCCCCCGGTGCAAAAGGGCAGGAGCCTGTGGCAAGCGACAAAGACAGGAAAAAGCTGGAATCCATGGAAACCCGTTTTCAAAATGGTATGGACAATGATTTCAACACAGCCCAGGGACAGGGAGTGCTCTTTGAAAGTGTTAAGGTTCTGAACAAAATCTACAGGCAATTGCCCGCCGAACCCGCTCAGGAAGATTATACACTGCTCACAACAGCAGTGGACACCATCAAAAAACTGGCGTCCATCATGGGCATTCTGCAGGAAAAAGCAAGCGACTATCTGGCGGCCAGGAAAACAGCCATGCTTGCAGACATTAATATCAGTGAAGAAGAAATCCAGGAATTGATCCAGGAACGTAACCAGGCCAGAACAGACAAAGACTGGGCCCGCAGTGATGCCATTCGAGACAAACTTCTGGAATTTGGTATAGAATTAAAAGATGGTCCAGATGGAACAGGCTGGACAGTAAAACGGAGCTAACATGAACAGAATCATACGCTCACCAGCAGTTGCCGGACGATTTTACCCGGGAGATGCCAAATCCTTGACGGAATCGGTTCAAAGCCTGACGGCTGCCGCCTCCTCTCCGCGAAAGAAGGTATTTGCTGCCGTTTCCCCCCATGCCGGCTACATCTATTCTGGTACCATCGCAGGAGAAACCCTCGGCAGTATTGAAATCCCGGAAACAGTTATACTTCTGGGGCCAAATCATACTGGAAAAGGAGCAGCTGTCAGCCTTTCAACGGCCACCTGGGAAATGCCCATGGGCAATGTTCCTGTTGACGAAGCCTTTATAGAAGACCTCCTTAAAGAAACTGATTATGTTGACGAGGATGAGCTGGCCCATCAATTTGAGCATTCATTGGAAGTGCAACTCCCCTTTCTCCAAGCAGCCCAACCAAATCTTTCCATTGTCCCGATCTCTTTTTCCCATATCTCCTATCAGGTACTGGATGAAGTCGCTCTCGCACTTGTGGAAGTCATCCAGCGTAGTAAAAAAGATGTGCTGATCGTTGCCTCCTCAGATATGACCCACTACGAACCACGTGAGGCAGCAGATAAGAAAGATCATTATATCCTGAAAAAACTTGCCGATATGGATCCGGATATGCTTTACCGCTCTGTTGTCGGACACCAGATTTCCATGTGCGGCATTATGCCGGTAACAGTTGCTCTTATAGCATCCTTGGAACTTGGTGCACAAAAAACAGAACTCATCCGTTACGGCGATTCTGGTGAAACGACGGGGGATACAGATCAGGTAGTGGGATATGCAGGGGTACTGATTTCCTGAAGGTTTGTCGATTACACTAATTTTTGCTTGACAGAACACCATAAACTGTCTAAATATTTCGCCTCAATCATGTACCGTCCTGGGGGATGGTCTAACGGCAAGACAGCGGACTCTGACTCCGCTTATCGGGG
>JAOZKX010000355.1 GCA_029935135.1 Desulfocapsa sp. | reverse complement strand
ATAAAGCGTCCCTGCCGGTGGAAGAAGACCAATTCTATTAACTCGGCAGGGACGGGATCAGCAGAAATAACCTCTTAAGCCATCCCTGTGAAAATATTTTGTACAGACCTCGTTAAGGAAGAGCAGCAACGGCTTCCAGATTGATAGCCCTGGCATAGGAGAGAAGATCGTCACGGGAGACAGCTCTGCCCTGCAGGGTGATAAGGAAACGATTGTTGATGATGATATCAATATTGCCGCTGTTGTTTTTATGACTGACAATTCCCTTGTGGCCATTAATCAACTCAAATTGACCACTGGCCGCGGCAAAAATAGGATTTGAAAACATCATAATCATAGATTGCATAAGGGGCGAGTCGGTCAGAATTGAGATCGTTACCTGTGCGTTTTTTTTTGAGTATACCCGTTCTGCACTCAAACCTCCACCAAAGAGAGCGGCAGTCGTGACTTCTGCACTGCTTTCATTCGCTGTCCAGCCGCTAAGAGGCTCGGGAAGAAGATCGCCCAGTGCCTCGCCTTTTTTCTGACGAATCAGCTGGCTTGCATAATCAAGGTTGGTTGCAGCATTGGTGAAGTCCTGTTTTTTATATTCTGCAAGGGCTTTTTCAATGATCTGGATCACAGGATCGTCTTCTGCCAGCACAGGGTGGGATAGTATAACTATGCAGAAACAGATAAGTAAACCGAGGTGAAATTTCAGCATAATGAATTCCTTTCAAGAAGAATGTTGTTTTTGCACATTGTCCGAGAATAGCAAAAAAAGAGCATAGCTGTCATCAAAAAAGTCGGCTTCCATGGTCTCCATTCTTTCGGATTACCCACATTTTATACAGTTCCGGCCATTATTCTTGGCAAGGTAGAGCAGCTCGTCAGCCTTTTTCACCATATCTTCAAGCCTTTCCTCTGCTGTCGTACAGACTCCAATGCTTACCGAAACCTGCAGGGAATCCTCTTTATTGTTAAAGGTGATGATGGTATCTGCAATTGTCTGTCGCAGTTCCTGGAAAATGCTCTCTGCATCTTTATTTCCCATATTTACAGCAAGGACACAAAACTCTTCTCCGCCAATGCGTGCCACAATATCTGTCGTCCGCATCCGTGCTTGAATCAAATCAGCAACTTTACAGATGACAATGTCGCCGACATCGTGCCCATGTGTATCGTTTACTTTTTTGAAGAAATCAATGTCGATCATGGCGCAGGCAAGTTTGATCTGATCACGTTTGCCACTGGAAATGAGCATGGCACCGGCATGAAAGAAATAACGCCGATTATACAGGCCGGTGAGGAAATCTTTAATGGCGGCCTCTTTGGTTTGCTGGATCAGATGGATATTGTCGAGACATTGGTGAATACGGCAGTAAAACTCTTCCACGATAAACGAATGCTTGATGATAAAATCATTGGCCCCACTCTTAATAAAACGAGCTCCAATGCTTTTGTCATTTTCAGAAGAGATACCAATAATTGCCAAATCGTCAAATTTGTACTGCTTCCGAATATGCTGACAGAGGAGGCAACCGTTCATTCCCGGCATATTAAAGTCGGTGATTACCAGTTGGATTTCCGGATGCTTGTCAATGATCTGCAGGGCACTTTCGCCATTTCTGGCGGTGATAACCCGGTATTTATGGATATAGAGCAGTTCGGCGATGATATTTCGGTATGTGCTGGAGTCGTCAACGACCAGAATCAATGAATCACTGTTCTGTTCCAATCGTTTCATGGCACTGATTATGTATTCCAGGCTGTTGGGGTCATCCTTCAGGATATAATCGGCAACCTTTTTTTCCCACACTTGTTCCCGTACTTCATCAGACATATTGCTGGTAAAGACCAGGGTAGAGATACCCCTTTTAATCACCTCATCAATCACTTCCCCATGGGGAGCATCGGGAAGATTGAAGTCAAGAAGGGCCATGGAAAAATTACTTTTGGGCATGTCAAGAAGGGTAACCGCCTCTTTCAGGGTTTTTACCCAAAAGACAGGAAGGTCAAATTCGGCCTCAATCCTGGCCTTGGTCAGTCTGCCGAACATTGGACTATCTTCTGCTAAAAGTATTTGTTTCATCTATTCTCTTTTTGATTCATACCTTGATGATGCTGGAGATTTTAAACATCATCTCCCATTGTGATTTACAATTGATATTATTTTAGCATAAATTTTAGAAATTCTGTTAAGATAATTTTACCATCCCAGTGAATAAGGGATTGTTTGTTTGTAAGATTGAGAGCAATTGTTCAGGTGAATGTCTTTTGATTATCTGGAGTCCATGCAATGAAAATAAGTATGCACTATAAATCATTTCTTCACGGCTTTGCTTTTTTGACAGCAATGGGGACACTTTTGGGAGCATCTGCTGCTATGGCTGCTACTGAAGCCGAAATTCAGCAGTGGCTGCAGGCGCATAACGATTACAGAACATCGCATGGTGTTCCTCCGGTAAGCTGGTCCAATACAGTCGCCGCCAGTGCACAGGCCTATGCGAATACCTGCCCGACCGGGCATTCCGGATCCGCTTATGGAGAGAATCTGGCCTGGACATCACCAGCGTCGTATCTGGTGGAAGGGAGTGAAGTCGTAAACTGGTGGTATTCCGAAGAACAGTTTTATGACTATGCAAATCCGGGGTTTAGCTATGATACGGGGCATTTTACCCAGGTTGTCTGGAAGGGAACCACGGAGATTGGCTGCGGGGTTGCAACGAATTGCCCGACGGCCAATAAGACCAATGTCTATGTCTGTCAGTATAATCCTCCGGGGAATTACAGCGGCCAATTTTCTGAAAATGTTTTTCCACCCACAGCAGTACCCGAGCCTGTGGTAACAGTATTGATCAATAATATCCCTGTTGGTGGTATTTCCGGCAGTCAGAACGAAGAACAGCGTTTTTCTTTTGAAGTGCCACCCCGGGCCAGAAATCTGCTATTGCAACTTTCAGGGGGCAGTGGAGACGCAGATCTGTTTGTAAAGTATGGCTCGCCTCCTACTACGGCTGATAATGACTGTGCTTCATGGCAGGTTGGCAACGAAT
>JAOZKX010000354.1 GCA_029935135.1 Desulfocapsa sp. | reverse complement strand
ATCCACTGTCAAGGGAGGGGCCTATGTCGGCGAATTGTCCACCAAAGGCTCCCAGCTGGTTGATTCTTACTCTGGATGCAGGCAATTGGTACCAGCGGTTGTTGTCCACAGGTCCATCACAGAAGATCCCATAGCAGCTTCGGCCAAATTCCATGGCAAAGGCAGCATCGATGATTTCCCCATCGCTTATGGCGTTGTCCTGAAGAGAGAGGACAAAGTAGTCGAAGCTGAGGCGGCCTCTGGGAAATGCTGTCTCCAGAGTATTGCTGCTGTCACCCTGAAAGAATAGGTGTCCACTCATTCCGTTTTGGTAAACAGTGATACTGTTGAAGGAAGGCAGCCTGGGTTGATGAAAAAGAATGTCGTTGGAGGGGAACGATGTTCTCGGATCAGTTGATGCCAGGGTCACAACTGCCTCGTTGTGAATATAGACAGGCCGTGGTTCGAAGAGATTTAAGGTGGGTAGATTGCTTGAGAGAGTCAGGCGAATGGCAGAACTTTCCACATAAAACGGCATGCCGTAGCCGTGCAGATAACGGACATAGGTGGAAATAATAAGGTTTTCCATGCTCCCGCTGAATCTCTTTGTAGGAAAAATGATCTGGGTTTCTCCTCGGGCAGTGATTCTGCCGTCTGCTGAGCCGTGGGCGGTAACATCTTCAGGAAGATCAAGGGTGGCAGCACTGAAGCTGCCTCCGGTCTGGTCCAGGACGATGTCGTCAAATACGATGCCAAGACCGTTCATATCCACAGTAACAGTACCCAGGAGAGCCGTCCCTTCAAAGACATTGAGGTCGCTGCTGTAATTGTCAGGGTTTGGTGTCTCGCTGGCACAGAAATCGGAGGTGAGTATGGAGTGGTTGTCAAGGTCATCCCAGCTGCCGGTGACACTGGTGATACGTGGGTAAGGCGTCCCCCCGTCGAAACAGACATCAGAGGCATGAAAAAGTAATGCGCTGAAGCTGGTTTCAATCTCGTTGAAATAGAGCAGACCGGAATAGACGCTGTAGTTAAAATCACTATTGTCCACATTGTTGCCACTGTCACCATCATCACCAACGGTGGCTGTGGAGACAAAACTGTGAGGGCCACTCTGCAGATCATTTCTTGTGGCTCCGTCTGGTGGAAGCTGATAACTGGGAGCTGCGTCAAAATAGTAGATGTTGCGGAGGTTGTTGGCCAGCCAGTTGGGGGTCAGTACCTCGCTGTAGGTGCTGATCTTGTAATTCGGAGTCATGGTTGAACTGAGCAGGGTGGTATCAAGCCTGATGGTCTTCGGTGGTGACCCTTCACATTCAAAGTGGATGTTCTGGAGCTTCAGGTCCGTCGGGTTCTGGCCCTTGATTACCCAGCGGTCGCCTGTGGGCTGAAAAGGCAGGCTGATGGAGACATCCCTGGCAATGGATAGGTCGGAAGAGTAGCCATCAGCATTGGTGACGATGTTGGCGCAGAGGCTGCTGTTGAAAAACAGCTGATTCCACCAGAGGGTTGTCCAGTTGCCGCTGAGAGCGGAAAAAAAGCGGTCCCCGCCGCACATTTTTGAGGTGGTGGGTGTCAGCGAACTGACAGTTTGCTCCTCATCATTGACCGACAAAACGCCGGAGTAGACCGTATAGTCAAAAGCGGGGGTGGTGTAATTGTTATTGCCAGGCACATGGTCAGTTGCTGTGCTGATCAGGGTGAAGCCGAAATCGTAGGTCCCTGTTCGCAGCTGATTGCCTGCGATTCCCAAGGATGGCCAGGAAAATTGGTAATCGTAAAATTGGGGGGTAGGGAATCCGGCAATGGTTTTGAGAAGAATGTAGTAGGTGCTCGTTGCCTCGACCTGAGCCCACCTGCTGGATGAAAATGAAATCTGGTCCTGTTTGATGATAATGCCAGAACGACGCAGGTTGACATTTAGCGTCGTCGTTTCCGGCAGGCTTTCCATCTCCCCAAGATCACAAAATATCTTGCCGGTATACAGTTTGTCATCAGGAGTGTTGCCGACAATAACATGATCGGCCCCGCCAGTGATCTGCACCTCATTGTTTTCAAAATAAAGGTCCCTGGCGTTGGCATGGAGAGGAAAAATGATCAGTGCAAAAGAGAGTAGCACCCAGAGAAATTTTTCAGGAGTGAAATTCCAGTGAAACATAATGTCATTCTCCATGCATGTAGGGAAGTTATGTCAGCATATCTCAGTAATGTCCGGGTAGAAATTTGTCAGCAGATCCGATAGTATAGGCCTATAAGTTCAGCTAGTATAATAAAAGTTTCTTTATATGATGGAATTGTATCTTCAAGTTTATCATTTTTTTGGCAGAAATGAAAGCGAAGTGAGAAAAATGTGATTTCCGTTAGAAAAATACCAAGGGGGGAAAATGACTCTGGAGGGTGCTAAAAGAAAATTACCTCACATTAAACCCCGCCACTAAAAGTGCCACCCCAACAAGCCCCACACAAAATCCAACAATACCCAAAACTGTATACAGCCCTTTATCTGCTGTATGAGCTCGCGATAAGTCTATATTTGCAAATTCAACAACTCCATCTGCTGAGCGATTCTCAAATTCATACTCTTTAAGAGTAGTCAATTTTTTACGAGCTTTGGTAACCATAAAAATACTAATTGCTACGAGTATACTTCCTAGCAGGAGTGCTGGTGTAGACATATATATAGATCCTATCTTTGTTCAATTAAGTAACTTTAAAAGTTACGGTGGCCATAGGCTCAACTCTTTCCGGAGTGTTGCTTGGGTAGTTTTGTAACATACTGTTTGCCTGTCTAGTTCGTGCTATAATGGCTGTGACTCTGCATAACATACCAAGTTTATACGGAAAACCGCGATGCTTGGGGGTTGGCTGAATACCTTTGTTGCGTTGCTAGTATCTCTGTGCGTGTATAAAAATTCTATTATTACAGCAAGTCAAGGTCTTCAAGCCAACCAGCGTTTTCAGTCAGACGGCCCATTAAAATACGGGATGCTTCTTCAGGATGATCTGGTCGAGAGTGGATTTGGCTCATTACTAAAAGATCATCCTTCCGTCCGCAGA
>JAOZKX010000353.1 GCA_029935135.1 Desulfocapsa sp. | reverse complement strand
ACAGACCGGTGGCACAACAGATGGAAACCATATTGGAAGACCAGGCGGTGGCAAAATTCAGTCGCGGACCCATCTCCACCACTCGCTCTCCTGTCAGAAAAGGCGTGACGGCCACAGAATCCACCAAAAAGCCGTCTGCCAGAATCAACTGCAAACGCGTCTGCTCCTCATCGGTCAACAAACGACTGGACTCGATATTAAAACAATATTCCTGACTCTCACCGATTTGACGATATAACTGACTGACAACAGATGACATGGATTTTTCCTGAATTATGATAAGTTTTACGAATAATGGTTTACCTGGACTTTTTTCATTTATAACAGATCACCGCTCCACATGAAAACTAAACTTTGCTCCTCTCAGGAAAAACCATACAAAAGTTCCTTGATTATGTGGCAGGAAAAGAGCAAAATAGCAACAAGTGGGACAATTCCCTGGCCCAAAACATAAAGACTAAGAACCAGAGACCTTTCTTTTATGAAACTCCTTAACAGTGATGCCCTGCTCGAACTGCTTATCAAAAAAGGGCTTATAACACCGAAGCAGCGCCAGTTCATCACCCTTGAAAAGGGAAAACAGCGCCAGAAACTCTTAAAAAAATTTGGTGTCGATAAGTCATTGGACAAAAATTTCCCTGACCTGGTTGATGTCATCGTCTCTTTTAAGCTCAACGCAGGTGGAATAAAGGGAAAAGCCCTTACTGAAGATATGATAATGCAGGCCGTCAGCCAGTCTTGCGGAATGCCTTTTAAAAAGCTTGATCCTCTGGAGTTGGACATGGATACGGTCACCAAGACCATTCCAAAAAACTTTGCCATCGGTCACATGCTCCTGCCCTTTAACTTTCAGGACGGTGTTCTGGAAGTGGCTGTGTACCATCCGGATGACCCTATTCCTTTAAAAGATATAGAAAACGCTAACCAGGTCACGGTAAAGCCTTATATCGCCCCCAAATCGGACATCAAAAAAATCCTTGCTGAATTTTTTGGCTTCCAGCGATCCATCAGTGCAGCAGAGAGTCAATTTGCCGGCCCGGGGATTGGTGGATCCATCGATATCGGCAATCTGGAGCAGTTTGTCAAAATATCTTCCACCAAGGAAATATCTTCCTCCGATCAACATATCAAATCAGCAGTCAATCACCTCTTTAACTACGCCCTTGATCAGTTGGCAAGTGACATCCATGTGGAACCCAAACGCGAGACATGCCATATCCGATTCCGCATAGATGGCGCTCTGCACACCATTTACAACCTGCCCAAAGCGGTACATTCTGCAATTGTTGCCCGTATCAAATTCCTGGCGCGCCTGGATATCGCTGAAAAACGAAGGCCCCAGGATGGGCGTATCAAGATCGCCATGAGCGGTGAGAAAGAGGCAGAAGTACGTGTTTCCACAGTTCCGGTCTCTTTTGGGGAAAAAGTGGTTATGCGAATTCTGGATCCGGATGTGATTTTTCAGGATCTTGACAGTCTTGGCTTTTCCAAACGGGATCGTATTGTCTACAACTCATTTATTCAGTCGCCCCATGGTATACTCCTGGTCACCGGCCCCACAGGCTCTGGTAAATCCACCACCCTCTATTCTACCCTGGAAAAAATCGCCACCCCCGAAAAGAATATCGTAACCGTGGAAGACCCCGTAGAAATGGTCCATGAGGCCTTTAACCAGATATCTGTGCAACCACTTATCGATGTCACCTTCTCCACAATCCTGCGAAACATTCTGCGTCAGGATCCGGATGTGATCATGATAGGTGAAATCCGGGATTACGACACTGCATCCCATGCAGTGCAGGCAGCTATGACCGGTCACCTTGTCTTTTCCACCCTGCACACCAATGATGCTGTTTCCTCCATTGCCCGACTTATGGATCTTGGCTTAGAGCCATTCCTTATCACCTCAACGCTGCTCGGCTCCCTGGCCCAACGCTTGGTCCGTACCATCTGTTCCGATTGTGTGGAATCTTTTACTATGGAAGGAGCAGACCTTGTCAAACTCGGTTTTCCTGTGTCAGACAAGGATACCTTCAATCTGAAACGGGGAAAAGGCTGCAGAAAATGCAGAGGAACAGGGTACAAAGGCAGATGCGGCGTATTTGAAATTTTCCCCCTTTCAGATAAGATGAAAACACTGATCAACGAACGCAAGGGCACAAACGAATTGCAGAAGCTTGCTATCCGTGAGGGAATGACTACTTTACGGGAGGACGCTTGGGAAAAGGTAAAAGCTGGAATCACCACCTACGAAGAAGCAATGCGGGTCACCGCCGAGTAAAAAGAGAAAATGGGCAACAAGGACACAGGCAGAGCGATAAAAATCGTCTGTAAAAATAAAAAAGCATTTCACGACTACCATATCGACACCACCTATGAAGCAGGAATGGTGCTGAGTGGCCCGGAAGTGAAATCCTTAAGAGGCGGAAAGGCAAATATCCGTGACGGCTATGCCCAAATGGACAACCGTGGGGAACTCTATCTGCATAATGTTCATATCTCTTCTTACAGCTTTGCCACTCACAATCCAAATGAGCCCATGCGCATTAGGAAACTTCTGCTCCACAAACGCGAACTGAAAAAGCTAGTGGGAAAATTAAAAGAAAAGGGACTTGCGCTGATTCCACTAAAGATATACTTTGTAGGCAATGGAAAGGCCAAAGTGGAACTTGGGCTGGCACGCGGTAAGAAAATGTATGACAAACGGGCATCTCTAAAAGAAAAACAGAGTAACCGTGAACTACAGCGCGTCATGCGAACCAAACAAGTTGGCTGAACAGAAATCAATCACAGTAAATATTAACAAATATGGGGGCGAAACGGCTTCGACAGGGATGTGTAAGCTTTACGTTGCATGCCGAGCTTTCTGTCTGCTCGTAAAACCGATGGTACTTTAATTATAATCGCCGACGATTATAACTACGCACTGGCAGCTTAGACTGCTGTGCCGTTCCCCCGGCCTTCGCCCGTAAGGCTGGATCGGAGCGCCGACTAACGGGCTGGTTCTTTTGCTGCGTCTGCCGGCATAAGAATAAGATTTAGCAGAAT
>JAOZKX010000352.1 GCA_029935135.1 Desulfocapsa sp. | reverse complement strand
ACAAAAGGTCTTTTGATCCTCTGTATCCTGCTTCTCCAGGGTACAATGGGAATTCCTTCTGTGCAGGCTGCAGTAGAAATCTCCGCATCGCTGAACCCCACAACATTTGCCATTGATCGGGCGGCTTCTTTGACTATTACAGTGAGAGGAAGCAGGTCAGTCAGCCCTCAAATTCCCGATGTGGATGGGTTACAGTTTCATGCCCGGGGGCAGTCCACCCAGTTTGAGATGATTAATGGTGATTTTTCCTCTTCAGTAACATTGACCTATCTGGTTCAGGCATATCGAGCCGGACAATTCACTATCCCTGCAATACGGGTTAAAATCAAAGATGGTGTCTTTGCAACGGAGCCCATTCACTTTCAAGTCACTCGATCCGCTACTGCCTCTGCTGCCCAGACATCCTCGCAAAGCCCCTCTGCTTCAACAAGACTTCGTTCAGGAGAGTCGGATAAGGTTGCCTTTATGCGGGTGCAGCCGACAAAGAAGAAGAGTTACAGCGGTGAAATTGTACCGGTCCAGATCAAGGTCTACTTTCGTGATGGAATCAAGGCGAACCTCAACAGCCTGCCGCTGCTTAACGGAGAAGGATTCGTCTTGCAGCAGCTGGGGCGTGAACCGGTGCAGACCACAGAAGTATTTAATAATTCAAGATATTCTGTGCTTACCTGGGATTCTGCGCTTTCCGGGATAAAGGAGGGTGAGCATACCTTGAGTATGGAGCTTGAGGCCACTCTTTTGATACGCGAGCAGAGGCGAAACTCGCGCTCCCGTTCCATGTTTAATGATCCCTTTTTCGGCAGTTTTTTTAATTCAGGCTACAGTGAGAAACAGGTGACTGTGGCCAGTCCGGAACTGGAGATGACCGTGCTACCGGTTCCGGATGCAGGGCGTCCGGCTGGTTTTAGCGGGGCGATTGGTGATTTTTCGTTACAGGTTACAGCCGTTCCTGTTGAGCTTGAACCGGGTGATCCCATAACCTTGACCATGACTGTTTCCGGACAGGGGAATTTTGATCGGGTACAGGCTCCAAAACTGGCCAGTGAGCAGGGATGGAAGAGTTATACGCCATCATCTGAATTTCTAAAAGATGGGGGACCGGGTTGGGGGAAGAAGGTCTTTGAGCAGGCCCTTGTCGCTAAAGGAAAAAATCTTACCGAGATTCCTGCGGTTTTATTCAGCTTCTTTGATCCACGCAGCGGAGCGTATAAAACAGTGAGTTCCGATCCTATACCTTTTGCCATTAAAGGGGCAGCTGTTCCTGAAATCAGGAAAGGCATTCCGCAACAGGGAGAATTGGAGGTAGCAGAAGAAACAGTGGCCTCAGAGTCATTGATGGCCGCGGAGCCGCTAATCAAGAATCTTGCGCCCCTGCATTTGCAGAGTGGAAATCTGGAAGAGAAGATGGTCCCACTCTTTGCCAGGAGCTGGTTTCAACTGTTTGTGCTCTTGTTTCTACTCGGCTTGTCTGTTATTCTTTTTAGAAAGTTTCGGGCAGCCCGTTATGCGAATAATCCGCGCCTACAACGGGATCAGGCCATGAAACATCTCCTGACCCTTCGTGAAAAAGAGATTGAGGTAGCCTGCAGCAGCAGTGACAGCAGGCGTTTTCTGGCCCTTTGCCGGACAGCCGTTCAGGAGCAGCTTGGCCTTCTCTGGCAAACAGAGGCCTCGGCGATTACCCTGGCAGATCTCAGACAGAGATTATCGGAAGAATCCCCGCTTATCACAATTTTCAGTGCTGCAGAAGAAAGTGCCTACAGTGGTCAGGAGCTAAGTAACGAACAGATGCAGGAATTTACAAAGAGTCTCAAACAAGAATTGGAAGGGCTGGTATGAAAATCTGCACCCAATATTCTATCTTTATCCTCTTCTCTCTGTTGCTTTGTCTGCTACAGGTCGCGTTGGCAGGGGAAGAGCAGTTTCAGAAGGCAAGCCAGGCCTACAGTAGAGGGGACTATCAGACGGCTATTGCTGGTTTTGAAGGGATGGCAGTGAACGGTGCATCTGCCGAGCTCTATTATAATCTGGCAAACAGCTATGCTCAGTCCGGACAGAGTGGTAAAGCGATTCTCAACTATGAACGAACCCTTCGTCTGTCGCCCGGAGATTCTGATTGCAGCGGAAATCTTGAGCTCCTTCGTAAGGAAAAGGGACTGTTTCAGACAGAGCAATCGCTGCAGCAGCAAGTTACCCGTTTTCTTGGTATGAATCAGTGGATTGGCCTGGCTGCACTCAGTTGTATCCTCTTTTGCGGGGTTCTCCTCCTTCCTGCTTCATCAAGCATGAAACGGGGAAGCCGTTATCTGCTGGCCACTGTTGCTCTGTTCTTAGCTGTAGTCGGCATCTTTGGCTCCTATGGCCAATATCAGCACTGGTATGATGGGGTTGTGGTGAGCACGGATGCGCGATTACGCGTCTCGCCCTTTTCTTCTGCTGCTTCAATTGGAACAATTCAGGAGGGACGGCTGGTGAATCCGGGTAAGTCACACGGTAGTTTTTATCTGGTAACAGATGAAACAGGCCGCACCGGCTGGCTGGAAAGTGAGGCCGTTGAACTGATTGTTCACTCCAACGAGTAAAATACGCATATTTTTTCTTCGACCTCCTACCTAATTAACCTTTAAAGTGAATGGGTCAAAAGGAACTGCCAATGGCGAGCATACCGGCGGTGAGAATATAGTAGCCAAAAACGATAAGAAGCAGCCCGCTAACCAGCCGTATTGCTGTGGGATGCTCATTGATAACACGAATCTTGTGACGAAATGATTGTGAGGCATACCCGGCCAGCAGCATGGGGATAGAAAATCCCAGGGAATAAAAAGCGAGCAGGATCAGACCTGAACTTAATTTTCCCTGGGTTGCAACCAGTGCCAATACTCCAGAAAGCATAGGGCCTACGCAGGGGATCCAGATAATGCCCAGGGTCATCCCCAGGATCAGCCCTGACCATTTTCCCTTGCTCTGAAACTGTTGGGCCTTGTAAAAAAAAGTAAACTTTTTAAAGACATTGATACCCAGCAGCATGGAGAGGCCAAATACAATAACCA
>JAOZKX010000351.1 GCA_029935135.1 Desulfocapsa sp. | reverse complement strand
GGCCTGCTTTTTAAGTTATAAAAAACAAATTTTTTATACCACTCCATATCATTTTCAACTTTTTCATTATGGTTTCAGTATGTTAGGAAGATAAAAATTTCAACTGAGCCCTTTGTCTTCTAACAACATTTCAATAAACATTGATTTTTGGGAACTTTTCTCACTAGAAAAAGTCACAATTGTCAAAAACAGGTAAAAAAAATTGAATTCCCAATACAAATGACGAATTTTTGACAATGAGGCGTCGCTGTTGGGTACAAAGACTCTTTCCTCCTGACGCCGGTGCATTGTTTTTGCCATTCAGGCTGAAGTTTGCTACAATCGCTGTGAGAAACTTACACTTCAACATCAAAAGAATTTATAATACACTAACCATTCAATCAGTGAACCTTCCATGCTTACAATGTATATAAATGTTATTCTCAGTCTGATCATTGTAATTCTTGGACTACTCCTGCTTAAAAAGACACTCCCCCAAAAATCCATTCCCAGATCAACTACTAAACCTCGGCAGAATTATTTCGATGAGAGTTTCACCTGGGAATGTATCCTTAAATTAACCAATCCCCATTCCCTGAAGTCAGACCCAAAAAACTGTTTCAATAAGATTCGCACAGAACTCATCCAGACTTTTGACGCCGACGACATCTTCCTTCTTGATAGAAAGAAGGCATCCAGCGACTCTCTTCGACTGCACACCCAACAAGCAGCAAACGAGCCACCGCAACACCTGTGGATACTTTCTGTGCCGGTCTGGATGGCACTCCTCGCCAAGGGACGTATTATCCACAACTCCGTGGGAAACTTTGAGAAAGAGGAACAACGAACATTAACAAATCATGGCGTCAAAACCATACTTCTTATTCCCGTGATAGTCAGCAATGAGTTCTGGGGCATTATAGGTATCATTCAAAAATCTCATGCAGCTCTCTTTACCCCGCAACAGATCAACTCCCTGCGCCTTGTTACCAACATTCTCGCCATGGCAGTCAGTAACCAGCGAGATCGTCTGGAGCGTGACAGGCTGGTTACTGTGGTAGAACAGTCATCTGACTGTATTATCATCATCAACACTTCCGGCACCATCGTTTACGCCAATCCAGCCTGCGACAAGGTAACCGGCTATACTCCCGCAGAAATCATCGGGGAATCCATCAAACATATATATCAACCATCCCTGCAGAGAAAATTATGGGAACAACTCAGACTTCCCCTCCAGGAAGGGAAAAGCTGGAGTGGCCAATTTACCAATTATCGCAAAGATAATAGTCCTTACGAAGAGGAAATGTCCATCTCACCTGTCCATAATCAAAATGGCATGGTCACCAACCAGGTAATCATCAAACGAAACATCACAGAAGCAAAACGCCTTGAATCCATTGCGGAAGCAGCTAACCTCATGGACAATATAGGATTTATCTTTTCCTCTATCCGACACGAACTTGGTAACCCGATTAATTCCATAAAAGTTTCTCTCTCTGTACTTGATTCCAACCTGGAAAGCTACGACACTGCAGACATAAAACGATTTATCAGCCGCAGCCTGTCAGACATCGGGCGGGTTGAATACCTCTTAAAAACACTGAAAAATTTCAGCATGTTCGAACGACCTGCCATTGCAGAAACAGATATCCAGACGCTGCTGGACAAACTCTTCCAACTCACAGCGCAAGATCTACAAAAAGAAAACATTACCCTGCACATAAGCCATTCACCAGAACCGATCATTGGCCTTGTCGACCCAAGAGCTTTTTTACAGGTTCTGCTTAACCTCGTCACAAATGCTGTTGCTGCCCTTGACGGGATACAAGACAAACAAATTACCATTTCCATGGGTCAGGAGGAGCAGGGTCCGATTACCTTTGGCCTTGCGGATAATGGTTGCGGTATGGATGAGAATACGATCAGGAATCTCTTTCGCCCGTTTTTCACAACAAAAGCCGAAGGCACCGGTCTTGGCCTTGTGATTGTCAAGAAGATGCTGGCCAAAATGAACTGTTCCATTGAGGCCCAGTCTAAGAAAGATGAGGGGACCCTGATTCAAATCATCATTCCAACACCATAAGCAGCTTTTTCTGGACAGAATAGAGGGTTCCATGGTACTTTTTCAGTGACTTTAAAATAAATTTCGCTGAAAATATTTTTAAAAACACTTTCCCCACCTTGGTCCCATTCTCTTAAGGGGGATAATATTTTTTGCAATAGTCTCTAAGTGGAGCATTTCTATGAGTAAAGTTTTGGTTGTTGATGATGACAAAAGTTTCCTTCTCAGCCTGATTGACGGCTTTAAGGCCTATGAAAATCAGTTTAGTATTGTCACAGCAAATGATGGACTGGAGGCAGTAAGCGCCCTGCAGGAATATGAGATTGACCTGGTGTTAACGGATCTAAAAATGCCCAACATGGATGGCTTTGAGTTGGTCGCCCATCTCAGCAAAACCCTCCCGGAAATTCCAATCATCGTCATGACCGCTTTCGGCACTCCGCAGATGGAAGATAATCTGCGAGAGATGGGAACATTTCAATACATCGAAAAACCAATAGATTTTGCCCTTCTTGTTGAAAAGATCCTTAAAGGCCTGGAAGGCCCGTCAAAAGGATATATCACCGGAGTATCCCTCTCCTCGTTTCTCCAGCTTCTCGAACTTGACCGTAAAACATGTACAGTAACTGTCCATGCCGGAAAAAGAATGGGGAAAATTGCTTTCCAGGACGGGGAAATCTTTGATGCCCAATATGATAACCTGCAAGGAAGTGAGGCTGCCTTTGAAATAGTCAGCTGGAAGAATGTTGAGATCGAACTCTCTAACGCCTGCATAGCAAAAGAGGCAAGAATAACAGAATCACTGGGTTTTATTCTCCTTGAAGGCAGTCGTCGGCAGGACGAAAATGATGCTGCGGCCGACAGTGCCAATAGCCTTGGGTCACTGAGCGTGGAAGATATCGACCTGGATCTCTCTGCAGACAGTGCTGCCACAGCCGTTAATGATGTCATCCACACTCCCGAAGCAACCCCTTCTACTAATCCCGTCCTTGATCAATTTATCGTCATGCTCAGCTCCTTCCAGGA
>JAOZKX010000350.1 GCA_029935135.1 Desulfocapsa sp. | reverse complement strand
GTTTTTTAATCATGTGATGGTGATGGATGAAGATGATGCAATACGCGGGAACAGGTTGAACTTACTGACTGGTATCGCAAACCTGTTTCTGGAAATTGGTGATATCTCAAAGATGCAGAGCAGTTAAATCATATTTATATACTGACTGATTGTAAATGCAAACAGCCCATATTGACCAGACGGTAAATATGGGCTGTTGTGTTTGTAAGAGATGATCATTACGACCCATCTCCTTATCCAGAAAAGATAATCTTATTTTTTCTTAGGATGACAAACGGTACATTTAGCAAGTGCCTTATCTTTTTTCTTGTGACAAGCCTTACAGTTCGCATGTGCTGCTTCTTTAAAGGTGGTCAGCTTTTTAGGCATACCAGCTGCTTTATTATGGCATGATTCACATTTCTCAACCTTCTGTCCTTCAACATAAGCAACTTGTTTACCATCTGCATCTTTTGAATGATGACAGTCGCCACAGGTTAATGTTTCCTGATGCTTGGCATGAGGAAATATGGATGGCTTGGCTTTTTTTGCCTTGTCAATGGTTGATTCCAGAGTTATTTCGGCAGGACCTTTATCATCAGAAGCAATGGATGCTCCGGTGAAGCAGAGTCCGAGAACCATGGCAGTGGCAACGGCATACAGTACAGTCTTTTTCATTTTTTCCTCCTGTTGGAATTATAGCATACAGCATACGCTGAATGACGATTCACTTTGTTGCTATGCTATACCGTGTTTAGGCTACCTTGTCAAGCGGTTGCAGTCTGTCAGCTTGAGCCATAGCTATGGAGTCCGGCGAGGAGAAAGTTAACGCCATAATAAGTGAATACAACACAGACAAATCCAAAAATAGCCAGCCATGCAATACGAACTCCACTCCAGCCTCTTGTGTACCGAGCATGAAGGGTGATGGCGTAGAAGAACCAGGTGATCAGGGACCATGTTTCCTTAGGATCCCAGCTCCAGTAAGTACCCCAGGCAGAGTTGGCCCAGATAGCACCGGTAATAATGCCAACGGAGAGCCAGAGAAATCCAAAGACCATGGTCTTATGGGTGATATCATCAATGATTTTTAAAGGAGGTAAAGTACCAAGGAGCGTATCATCATTGGTCGTCTGTCTGGATTCACTCATGTTTTTCATGAGATACATGATGCCAAGGCCGGCAGCAACCGCAAATGCAGCGTAGCCGATAAAACAGGTGACGACATGCGCCAGCAGCCAGTTGGATTGCAGGGCAGGTACCAGTGGGTTTATTTCTCTAGTTATCCCGCCGGCAAAAGAGCCGTATGCCATGGCCAGAAATGCAAAAGGAACGGCGAATGCCCCTATAACCCTGGTCTTAAACTTCCACTCAATAAGGAGGTAGAGAAAGATGATGGTCCAAGCGAAGAAGACCACCGATTCATACATATTGGTGAGCGGGGCATGACCAAATCCCATGTCGTAGGATTCTTTCCAGCGTAGCAGGAGGCCAACTGTCTGCACAAGAAAGGCGACAATCGTAAAAATAGTTGCCGCTGGTCCTAATTTTTTGGCTTTGAAAATAAATATAACAGCATAGAGTATGGTTGAAAAAAGATAGGTAAATGTTGTAATTCCAAGAAGCTGTGAACTATCCATGAGAAACTCCGTTTAATGCTCTAATGGGAAATAATGAATGAACTTTGATTTATTTTTCTTCGTCTGGCGCAAGGGTATCTGCCAGAGTGTAAAATGTCTCTTCAAAGCCGTTTTTGTTTTTATTGGCACTGCCTGTAAGGATAACTGTTGTGGTCTCGTTTTGCCTACCGATGAGGATCCATATGCGCCTGTGTGACATAAAAAATGCAATGAAAAGGCCCAGAATCATCATACCGCAACCGATATAAACAATCCAGACCCCTGGATCTTTTGCTACCTGAAGTCCGGTTGCATACATCTGCTTTCCGGCAACACTATATTTTTTACCAGATCGTTCCACTGTGGCCTGATTACCGGCGTTCAACCAGAAGGTAGAGGCGGCTCCTTCACCATCGTCAAACCAGACCTTCATATTTGTAATGGTTTGTCCCATTGCTTCAGCATTGACAATGCCAATACGAACTCCCTCGAGATCTGTGAGGGTTTGCTGTTGCTGGAAGGGCAGGATGACTGTTTCTGTTTTCTTGCTCTCAAGATCTGTTACGGTGAGCAGAAACTGCTCATACGCCTGATAGCTGGACTGGTAGAATGTGATACCTTTGTATGTGAGGGGATCATTGACTACAATTTCTTTATCCAGGATATGTTTTCCATTTTCAAACACAGATAAGTGAGATTTATATGCCTTTGGCATGCCGGAATCATAAAATTCTATATCAAAACGATTACAGAGTACTTCGAAACCAAGATGAATAGATTCCCTGGTATCAAAAGTGAAGATTGAATCAGTGGCTTTTGTTTCAGGAAGCATAACAGATCCCTTAAAACCAGTGATCTCACCTACGATTGCTCCTAGAAATATTACGAGGATTGAGGCATGTACAATATATACGCCTGTTCGGGTTAGTGCACCTTTCTGGGCGAAGAGTAGGGTGTCATCATCTCGTTCACGCTCTTCAACTTGCCATCCTTTTTGGCCAAGCTTTTGTTTCAAGACTGATGTCGTAATGGTCTTGTCCTCGGCAGAGTCCCAGTTTCTGGATAAACGCATTTTCCTGATACGGGAAATCTTTGTGGAAAGATTGTCTGCTGTAATCTGTTTCCACACACCTGGAAATCTATCTATGGAGCAGACAATAAGGTTAATACTGAGCAGTCCAAGTAGACCTAGAAACCACCAGGAATTATACATGTCAGGAATGGAAAGTACTTGAAATAAATTCGCTGTAGATTCATTGTAATTCTGAACATACCATTGATAACTCTCTTTCTGCGGGATTATTGTTCCAATGATGGAAGTCGTTGCCAGGAGAAAGAGGATAAGGAGGGCAAGTTTTACGGATGCAAAAAATGCAAAGACAGGGTTGTTCTTTTTCATATCATTCAGGGGAATAGTTATTGTTATTGATTCGTGAATTTACAATACAAAGCACTAAAAAGCAAGTAAATTGAGATCTCACTG
>JAOZKX010000349.1 GCA_029935135.1 Desulfocapsa sp. | reverse complement strand
TTTTTTATTAACCAGATCAGAATGAAAATCGGAGTAATGTTTGGCAACCCTGAAACCACAACCGGCGGCAATGCCCTGAAGTTTTATTCAACTCTACGCCTGGATATTCGCAGAATCGGTGCCCTGAAAGACGGACAGGAGATTATTGGTAATCGGACCAAGGTCAAGGTTGTCAAAAATAAGGTCGCTCCTCCTTTTAAGATTGTAGAATTTGATATTGTCTATGGTGAAGGTATCTCCCGAGAAGGTGACCTGCTTGATCTGGCGGTTGAACAGGAGATTGTCGACAAGAGCGGTTCCTGGTATTCATACCTTGACGAACGAATCGGACAGGGCCGTGAAAACGCCAAGAAATTCCTCAAGGATCATCCGGAAATGTGTGCTGAAATCGATGAAAAAGTCCGTATGGGATTTGGCCTGACTGCAGCAGCCTCCCAAGAGGAATCCCCGGAAGAAACAGAATAATTAGCAGCTGAGGAAATCAAAGAATGACAAAAAACAGATGGGTTTTCCGCCCCGTTACCCTGTTGCTTCTATTCACCGCTGTGCAGTTGAGTGGCTGCAGCAGCAGTACACAATATGGCGCGGTACACTTCAAGACCATTCCTCCGGGAGCAGAGGTCATGAACCTGAAGGATGACACCAATCTGGGTATGACCCCGGTGCTGGTCACCTGGCAGGGAGACCCCAATGAACCGGAATATGTAACTGTCGAGATCACCAAAAAAGGCTATCAAAACGACATCACATCATTCTGGGTCAAAATGCGCCACAAGACCCGGGAAGAGGCGGCCGCGGCCCCTCATCCCATCACCATTGACCTGAAAAAGAGAAAGTGACATGACTGCGTTGAAAAACAAGACCTGCCTTCCCGGACGGTTGGGAACCGTAATTGCTTTTTTTTTATTTGCTGCTTTAATGACTGGTTGTTCCAGCAAACAGACTGTTCATTTTAAAATCAACTCGGAGCCGGAAGGTTCCCATGTGATCATGCAGGTGAACGGCTCTAAAACCCATACCACCGGGGACTGGATTTATCTTGGCCACACACCCATTCGCGGGGTGCGTAATCTCAATGAAAACGATCTGGATGGTGCAAAGATCACCCTGAAAGTCATGCATGCAGGATATCATGATCAGGTGAGAGAATGGGATGGTGAGTCCTTCTGGGAAGAGGCCGTTGAACGGGGAGTTATCTTCTGGACGCCTGAACTTATCCCGCAGCCCAATGTGAATTAAGAGTATAAACTGAATATCCTTACAAACGAATACGCTCAATCATAGCAGTGGTGGAAGTCTGACTCGTAAATGGAATGCGTTCCACCCGTCCACCACCTGCTATTACCTCGGCGGCTCCCACAATCTCGCTCTCTTGCCAATCTGCCCCTTTCACCAACACATCAGGGCTGAGGGTAGTGATGAGATGCAGGGGAGTATCCTCGCCAAAAAGCACCACGGCATCCACACAGCCAAGGGCTGCCAGGACCCTTGCCCGCTGCGACTCTTCATTCACTGGACGACTGGGTCCCTTGATGGAACGAATGGACTGGTCGTCATTTAAGCCAAGGACGAGAAAATCACCCTGCTTACGTGCCTTTTGCAGATAATCCACATGGCCGGCATGGAGTATATCAAAACAACCATTTGTAAAGACAATCTTCTGGCCGATGGACTTCCTGTTTTTGACAATTGCAGACAGCTTTGCAAGTGATAAAACCTTATCACCATCATCATGGGACCAGGAATCAGGAGCGGCCGTATTAAATCGTTCCCGCAGCTCTATTTGCACTTCCAGGTTCAGCGGCAGCAGTGCCGATTCAGTCTTTTCTCCTGCCTCCGCAAGAATTTCACCATCGGGGGCAATCAGCATGGAATGCCCTCCCATCTGCAGACCATCCCAGTCTCCGCAGGCATTTGCCGCAACGATAAATGTCTGATTTTCAATGGCCCGTGCCTGGAGAAGGATCTTCCACTGTCCGATACGAGCCAGTGGCCATTGGGCAGACATCAGAAGGATTGTTGCCCCCTGACGGCACTGTAATCTGGCGGCTTCCGGAAAACGGAGATCATAACAGACAAGGCCTCCCAGACACTCTCCGGAAGCAAGCATTATTGGTGCAGGCTTTTCTCCGTGTGCAAACCAGAGATCCTCTTTCCAGAAGGAAAAAAGATGCTGTTTAGCAATTGTATTCGAAGCATCTTTTGCCATGCCGGAAAAAAACAGACTGTTATACAAAACGGGCTCTGCGGCTTCCCCTTTCTTTTCTGGAAGTGAACCTGCCAGGATAACACCGTGGGAAGCTGCAAGATCGTCCAGTTCCAGTAAAAGGCGAGGGATCTCATCACTGAGCACAGCCAGCTCTTCGTAGACAAAACCTGTGGCCCACATTTCCGGCAGGGCAATCAGAGAGCCGGCAGGCGGCGCCAATTGAGCGAGTCCGTCTTTGACCTGCTCAAAATTTTCCCAGATATCTCCCTGGATAACTTTAAACTGGAGAAATCCGATCTGGCTGATTGGCTTATGTAAGTCTGGGTGCATGGGTGAGATACCGGGGTGTGGGTTTTGGGTTTTAGGTGTCGGGTGTTGGGTTCATTTATTGCCGGATTTTGTCAGCTGAGCGACACTTATATCGTAAAATTTGCCCTCTTGATAAAGACGAACCGGGGTGTTATCTGCACGCAGTGGGGTCAGTTCCTCATTTTCTGCAGTAAAGCCTAACAGGCACAATGCCCTTGCTGCAAGACCTCTTACGGTACCATCTTCAGAGGAGAGATAACTGCATAAATTGGGGATAACACTTTTTTCACGCAACAGAGGAGCGCGTTTTTCTGCCAGACGCGCGATTCCCCAGAGGACACCGCGCTGGAGTGCAGGGAGCTCGAGGAAATTTCCATCCTGGTGTTCAAGGGGGCCATCGGGACGCATATAGGAAATCAGCATATGCAGGTATTCATCACAAAGTATATCATGATGAAACATAGCCTCAGCCATGGCTTCAGGTGCCCCCCAGCCAATTCCTCCAGACTCGTCATTCAAACTCCAGAGAAAACGCCGCATTACTATTCTTGCCGCCTCCAGATCCTT
>JAOZKX010000047.1:8966-10081 GCA_029935135.1 Desulfocapsa sp. | reverse complement strand
CCTGCTGCTGCATTGGTGTTGCCGGGAGATAGAGTGAGAAGGTGGTGCTTTTCTCCAGTTCGGAGTCCACAGTAATCAGACCCTCATGTTTTTTCATGATGGCATAGGCCACAGCAAGGCCAAGGCCACTGCCGTCTTTTTTATTGGAAAAATAGGGGTCAAAGATTTTTTCTCTATCCTGCTGTGAAATACCATGTCCTTCATCGGAGACGGTGAGCAGCAGGTACTTCCCTGGTCTGAGCCCGATATGGTTGTCGTTGCCAAGTGTTATGTTTTCTCCGCAGACAGTCAGGCAGCCGCCATCAGGCATGGCCTGTCCAGCATTTATGACGAGATTCTGCAGTACCTGGCTCAGTTGATCTTCGTCAACTTCTGCCCCCCAGAGATCAGGAGTAAACGCATATTTCCTGATAATGTTGGAGCCGCGAAGGGGGAAATCAACAGAATCTTTGACCAGATCTGCTATTCCTGACAGTTTTTTGATCGGTGCGCCACCTTTGGCAAAAGTCAGGAGTTGCTGGGTCAGTCCTTTTGCCCGCAGGGTTGCTTTCTCGATTTTCTGCAGCCGGTCACTGAGAATTGTGTCTGCTGTGGTTGCAGCATTGGCCAGGGAGATGTTGCCAAGAACAGCGGTGAGCAGATTGTTGAAGTCATGGGCAAGGCCACCGGCGAAGACGCCAATGGATTCAAGCTTCTGGGCCTTGAACAGTTCTTCCTCCATTTTGCGTTTTTCCGTGACATCCCTGAATATACATTGAGAATAGACAGGTGTATCATCTTTGAATATTGCTGTAGCATTGCCTTCAATAACCACATTGACACCACTTTTTGTGGTAAATGTGGTGTCGATTGTATGCACACCTTTTTCGCTGAGAACTCGTTGGAATGTTGTGGCACAGTGTTCCTGACAGTCGCGTGAGATAAGATCAAAGATAGTTAGGTTTTTGACCTCTTCCTGATGGTAGCCAAATGTTTTCATCCAGGCAGGATTGACATGGAGGAAATGTCCGTCTGTGGCGATGATCTGCATAATGTCAGAACTGTTTTCAAAAAGTGTGCGAAATCGTTCCTCAGTTTCCCGCAGGGCGAGATCGTTTTCCAGGCGACTGGCGAGG
>JAOZKX010000047.1:0-8956 GCA_029935135.1 Desulfocapsa sp. | reverse complement strand
AGATGCCGGTCATTGCCACTGCTTTTCCATTTTCAAAACTGGTCTGACACCGACCTTCCACTGTGATCTTTTTACCGGCACGGGTGATAAAGATTGTCTCGTTGCTGTCAATTCTTTCCCCATTGATAAGGGAATTAAAAACATCCTGGCATTTCCCCTGACAGGATTTGTCAACAATATCCATTAAAGACATGGAGTTGATCTCATCTTCGGAGTATCCCAAGGCGTCCCGCCAGGCATGGTTGACATAGGTAAAATGTCCTTCCGGAGTAACGCGATGGATAAGGTCACTACAGTGATCAAGCATATTGGAGTAGAGGTCCACCTGTTGCCGGAGTGCTGCGTGCTCTGGGTCTTTTGTGTCAGGCATATGTGTTGAGATCCTTGCGGGAAAATAGAAAGCGTCGCTTTCCTTGACTGTTTTTTTGTATATTCTGTATACTATATCTTAAAATTTACAAGAAAAAGGAAAAACTGGCCGATTATAGAAAAAGCGGCATATTGCTGGCTCTTTTCTGTTACAGGTGATGTAGAATTGTTCATTATATGGCTATGAATCCCCTTTCAGCGGAGAACTTATGCTGGTATCAGAAACGAAACAAAAGGGGGGGGGGATGATGAAAAAAGAGAGTGAGTGTGGAGGAAGGAGTTCTTAGGAAATGAGATCTGCAATGAGCTAATGGTGATACCAGAGTTCGGGGCGATCAAGAGGGGTTTCTGCCGGGAGAAGGGGATTGTGCAGGGGAAATACTGTGCGTTGTGACAGATCTGTTTTTTTGAAGAATTTACCATATCGTTCCTGCAGTAAAGCATCAAACGACCCATCGGCGATGGCTTTTTCCAGCCCATTTTCAATATCAACAGCCAACTGCTGGTTGTCTTTATTTACAAAATAATAAAAAGCGGTGGGGTATTGTAAAATGACGCCCGGACAAATCACAATACCCTTGTCTTTATGGGCCAGGTACTCTTCCCAGATTTCAATAATAGATCGTGGAAAATAATTAATTCGATCAATGGCCAGCATCTTGAACAAACCCTCATAGGATGATGCGGCATGTACCCGAAGACCATTTGCCTGTAAGATAGTTGTATCCGGCCAATCGTGTCCCTGGCCGGCAGTTTTGTCGGCCAGTTGTTCAAGCTCAGTGAGCGAACGAAAGAAATCAAGGTTTGACTGATGGATCAGCAAGAGCCGCCAGCCGATAAGGCCTTTGTAGATAGGGATTCGGATCGGCAGTAACTCCTGCTCGCGCTGAATAGAGGTCATGCTCCAGACCACATCAATTCCCTGTTTCTTTTTGAGCTCTTCTAGTGCCCTGGCCTGCAGAGTGACTTGCTTTCTCGCCTGCAGCTGATAGCTGTTCGTAGATTTTTCCAGGGCGAGCTGGAGAAGCGTTACTGGGAAATTGATCCGTTTATCCTTGTCTGACACAGGTTTGGGGTAGACGATGACTCGTGTCCCGGCAGCAGGAAGAGAGAGCGGAAAGGCAAAGAGGAGAGCAAGAGTGACAGTAATCAGAGCTGAGGATCTGTCCCACATACCATTCCATTTTATATTAAGCAACATGAGAACACTTCATAGTAAATACATTGCACAATGCATTGAGAAGAGATCGTGATGGATAAACACTGTCAGTCATACTGCTCGCTGATAAACTGGTAGTAGGCCAGATTGATTTTCAGAAAATCACAACCCACCCCTCCAGCTTCGGGATGACTGATGCTGCCGTATATCTCTGTTGTCAGCTCATTTTCGCCCTCTTCCAGTATCATACTGATGGAACATTCTTCTCCTTCAGTGAGATCAATGTCGATATCAGAGTCATATTCAATAAATGCACCACCAACACTCATATCACGGGTCCGGCCTTCAAGGATTTCACCATTAGCGAGTTTGATAAGGGCAAATTTATGAATCAGGCGGCGTTCGTAATTGCGGCGATTTGAGTGTGACATAAGACCTCACAGAGAGAAAGAATAGGGAAAACACTTACTGTAATTATATGTCTTCAACGCCCATTTTGTCAAGATGGCTTTCCCTGAAGCAACTCTTGAAATGTAACGGGTCGGATGTGTTGCCGGCTGCTGATAAGGGTGAGGAAAAGAGCCAGAAAGTCAAAGGCTGTCTGGTTCATACGCTGATGATGGATCATGATTCCACTTCTGCCTGCAGCCAGGCCCCGGCTGATTTCAGCAAGGAGTTTTTGCAGAGACTCTTCTCCTGTTCCCTCTTTTCGGGTATGAAGATCGGTGTTGATCTCAATATCCGGCAGCCTTTGGGGGGACTTGGGTTTTGCATTGATGCTTCGGGACAGGCCTTGGAATTTGAGATCGAGTAGACCCTGTAATGTGTCATCGCTGCATCGATTCCAGGGAGGGGTGAAAACGGGGGTGAATGCTTTGTCCATAATGGTGAGCAGGTGTTCTTTTCCTTTTCTTAAATCTTCTCTCTGTGCTGCTGCAGGCCTTGCGGGGCCAAACTCCTGTTTTTTCCCTCTTTCTTCATAGTTCCTGTGCAGCCAGCCATGTTGATGGAAGCACCATTGAGCAGTTGGAGGGCCGGTGAGCTCAAGGAGTGCCGCAAAGCGCACACGGGTCAGCCAGGTGGGGACTATCGCAAGACAGAGCGGGAGCTTTGTTTTTGCAAACAGCTGGATAAGCTGAGTGCTCTGTTTTGAAGGAACTCCTATATCATCGGCCCTGAAAAAGATATTTGCCTCTCCAGTTCCATCGGCTAGTCCTTTGTCTATGGCATATTCCAGTTGTTTTTTCAGGTTGGATGGAAGGTCTGTGTAGAGTGGTGAAATCATTGTTTGAGCCTGTTCCAGAGTGAGCGGCTGTCAAGAAGTCGTGCCGTTTCCTGTGCACCATTCAGGTTGATTGTATGGGACTGTCTGGGCATGTGTAATTTCTCCTGGATGAGTCTGGCAAGTTTTTCTCCTTGCAGATCCTCTGCCTGCAGTGGGCTAAGGGGGCTGGTATGGGAAAAAGCTGCAATACGCATGGCCTGCTCATGGTTCTGGGCAAATGGGTAGAGGAGAGCAGGGACTCCTGCTCTCAAGACATTCATACAGGTGTTGTAGCCAGCCATGGAGATGGACAGGTCGGCTGCCTCAAGCCAGTCACTGAAATTATCTGTAAATGAATGGACAGTTGTGTTGATGCCGTTTTTCGCCTGCAGAGTTTTGGTCAGCTGCGGGTCGCTGTAAGGGCCAGAGAAGAGATGGAAATGAAGAGTGCTGTTATGGATATGGTTTGCCGCATCCACTGTGGCAAGGAGGAGTTCCTCTCCCACACTGCCGCCGCCGATAGAGGCCACTATCAACTTGTCTGTCGTGGCTAGCTGGAGTTTTTCGCGTGTTGTCTGTCGGCTGACTGACGAGTGGGGACTGCGGCTGATAAAGCCGGTGTAATGCAGGGGGATGGCAATGTCATTTGTTCTGGAAAAGGTCTCCTGGAGAGCAATAAAATCTGGATCCGAGTGAACAAGAAGGGCATCAAAAGAAGAGTTAAGACTATTGAGCACCCTTTTTTCATATTTTTCTTTTTTTGTTTTTTCCACTAAAATATCACGCAAACTGCAGATCCTGAGACAGGATGCCAGCTCACCATTGCCAATAGCTGTAAGTACCGGATCGAGTTCAAAGGCAAAGGCCTTACGGCCAAATGGATAGAGCTCAACCAGGAAGATATCCGGCTGCAGCTCTTTTAGAAAGGAAAAGAGCTGTTGCTGCCGTTGTTCTTTTATCTGCTCAATATCTGCTCCTGGCTGGCAGGGGAGGAGCTTGCTGAATGCAGCATCCATTTTCAGTCCGGGAAGGGTGAAAAAACGGACCGCGCTGTCTGGCAGGGAAACTTCAGGACCGCCGAGAATCATCACTGTTTCATGGCTGTGGGCGAGTTCTTCACAGATGGCAAGGCTTCGATGAAAATGACCAATACCCAGGACATGTTGACAGTAACAGACAATTTTCATGGTTGTGGGGTGCTGTTTTTGTTGAATGTGGACATAATGTTCAGTGCCGCAATGGACAATTCTTTTCCATTTCCCTGGAGGAGGTGGAGATCCCGTTTCTGCAGGAGTTTTTTCTCATCGGGCAGGAAATCCCGTTTTGCCAGATGGTAAATTAGTGATTTCACAATGCCTTCATGGCAGACAATAAGGATCTTGCGGCCCGGGTGTTGCTGGACTATGTTTTGTATCTCGGGCAGTGCTCGTTGCAGAACTTCCCTTCTGCTCTCACCACCAGGTGGTCGAAAGTCCCATCCTGCCCGTATCTGCGCTGCAAGCATTTCTGCTTCAGTTTCTTTGAGTTCCGCAAAACTCCTTCCCTCCCAATGCCCCCAGGCCTGCTCCCGAAGGGCAGGATTCCATTCAACGCTTACATTGTCAAGCTGCTTTTGCAGAAGGGCAACTGTTTCCCTGACTCTGCCCAGGTCACTGGCAATGATATGATGGATCGTGTGATTACTGAGAAACGCCGCCCAGGCCTGTACCTGCAGAATGCCTTCAGGGGAAAGAGGGGTGTCTTTGTGTCCCTGTATGCGACCTTCTTCATTCCAGATCGTTTTTCCGTGTCGCAGCAGGGCCAGCAGGGTCTGTCCTTTGGCCAGGGGTGAGTCGGATTTAAGCCATCGATGCATATCGTAAGAGGACCTTTTCAAATTGAAGATAGTTCTTGTGCAGATCGTGCTGATTTCGGATGTAGGCCACCGCATTTTTCCCCATTGTCTTTCTCCTTGCTCTGTCTGCCAGCAGTGACTGGATGGCTTCGGAGAATTCCTGCTCAGCGAACGGTTGGGTCAGGAGTCCGGTCTGGTTTTTTTGCACAACCTCTGGAATACCTCCGTTGTCAAATGCAACCACAGGCAGGCCGCAGGCCTGGGCCTCCAGAAAGACCATGCCCAGCGATTCCCGGATACCCGGATAGACAAAGATATCACCGGCTGAATAGAGTTGAAACATATCTTCCCGTGGAATCTTCCCCACAAAGATAACCCGACCGGGCAGAAGGTCGGCAGCCAGCCTTTCCAGTGATTCCCGTTCAGTGCCATCTCCGGCAATAAGAAGTTTAAAAGGTGGTGCGTTTGCAGCTGTTTGCTGCAGCGTTTTCAGCATCCATGTGAGGCTTTCTGTCTTCACATCGGGGCGAAACATGGCGGCACTGACCAGCAGCGGATCGTCTCCTGTCTGCCACTTCCGGCGCATTGCTGTGCGGGCCTTCTCACTGGAGCAAAAGTCTTCTGGAAAAATCCCGGGTTTAATATAACTAAGTTGATCTTCCGGAATAATGCGCCGCAGGTTTTTCAGGTCGACCAGTTTGTTGGTGAAGAGATGGTCTGCTCGAAGAAGACATCGGCGGTTGAGATAGAATCCAGGGGCTCCTTTTATGCTGCGGCGTTGCTTTGTGGAGTAGATGCCCTGAAAGAGGAGGTAGGGAAGTTGAAATTTCCTGCAAAGTGCAGGGCCAAGGAGATCAGGGGATTTATAGTAACTGTGATAGCTCAGCCAGACATCCGGTTTGAAATCGTGGATCTTATGGGTGACGGTTCTCCGTTCCTTGAGGAGCTTTGCTGCAAGCCAGGGTTTCCAGTAGATCCATCTACTGCGCAGTTTGCTGGCAATAAGGAGTGTATGACCCCGCTGAAGAAGAAAATCATGCAGGCCCTGGGCAATAATAAGATCCCCGGAGGGGTGTGGGTGTCCCAGGGGTTTAAAGGGGGCGTAAAAACAGATGCGCATGGTTTTTTATGGCTATGAGCTGAGCAGCTGCTCAGCAACAGTTTGTCCCTCTTCCCCGGCCATTTGTCGGGAAAAAATCTTGGCAAGATTTTGCACCAGCTGCCGATTGTTAAAGTTTTGTCTGGTGTGCTTACGGCCGCCCTGGATAATTGTTTTTCGCAATGTTTCGTTGCCAAGGATATCTGTTATATACTCTGCCAGTAATTGAGGGTTGGACGGTAAGGTGGTGATACCGCTTTTATTGTGAATCAGGATTTCCGGAATTGCAGAAACAGTAGTAGAGAGAGCTGGAACGCCCATGGCAAGGCTCTCCACCAGGACATTAGGAATACCGTCCCGATCACCATTGTCGGCAATTTCACAGGGCAGGACGAAGAGATCCGACTGCTCAAACTGTTTGAGGACCTCTTTGTGGGTCCTTGTCCCCAGGCAGTGACAACAGTCATCCAGGGAGAGGTCGGTAATGAGTTGTTCAATCTGCTGCCGATCATCGCCGTCTCCAATCAGTCTGTGGGTGAATACGGTGCCCTGTTTTTTCAGGAGAGAAAGGGCATGGTAAAGAGTGGGGAGCCCTTTTTTTGCGGTCATTCTGGCAACGGTCAACAGATTATATGGTGATGTGCACTGCACATGGTCACTTGTGGGAGAAAAAAGATCCAGGTCAATGCCATGATAGATGCAGTGGATAGGGGTTTTACATTCTTCAGCCAGATTCTCAAGATAGCGCCGGTTATAATCGGTACAGGTCACCACGAAGCGGGCCAGTCTGATTTTTTCTTTTAACTGCTCCGGGTTTGAGGTGTAAATATCTTTTGCATGGGCGGTAAAACTAAAAGGGAGACCGGAAAGGAGTGCGGCAAACATGGTCACCGATGTGGGTGAATGGGCAAAGTGTCCATGGATATGGGTGATACTTCTGTCTTGCAAGAGATGGTTGTTACAGAGGAATCCAGCCTGGAACAGATGCTTTAGAGTGGCAAGTTTTCCGGTTCTTCGAAAGCGTTTGCCGGCAAGTTGCAGCCCCTGGAGAAACAGGGCAGGGCGTTTTACAGCGAGAAAGATATTTGGCAGGAGCAAACGCGGGAGATCAAGGAGGAGTTCTGTGGGCAGGTAATCCACACGGGCCTGTATTTCCTTAACCGAATCGTGACAGAAGCTTTCCCGTGGATGGCGCATGGGGAAAAGACGCATGCGAAAGCCAAGTTTCTCCAGGAGCAATATTTCATTGGAGATAAATGTTTCAGATATGCGGGGGTATCCCTTGAGGATATAGCCAAGGGTAGGAGAGGAAGAGGGGCTGTTCATAGTAGATTCCGGAAGTGATCCACTCTTTCGCGCATGATATCCAGGCCAGATAACTCAAAAGAACGAATATTATCCTGATAGCTATCGTGTTTATTTAGAATGGTAATAATTTTATCTCGCAGGAGTTGTGCCGAAACCTGCTGCCAGGGGAGATAATCAATTAAGCCTTGTTCTTTTAGCTTTTCTGCCCGGATAAGTTGTTCTTTACGTGGTGTTTCCCGTGGAATAATCAGGGCCGGTGTCTGCTGGCTGAGAATTTCACAGATGGTGTTGTAACCGCCCATGGAGATCACCAGGTCTGCTGCTGCAATAAGCTGTTCCATGTTGGGGTGAAAGGGTTGTGACTTGATTCCATACTGTTGGGCCCTCTTCTTAATCTTCTCCCTGCTGGATTTGGGCATAAAAGGCCCTGTTATCATCAACGACTTGAATGGGAGAGAGGTGGGGAAAAAGTCATGCATGGAGAGATAATGATTGAGCAGTTCGCAGCCATCTCCGCCACCACCTGCGGTGACCAGGATAAAGGTATCTTCATCAAGGATACGGTAGCGTTTTCTGATCTTCTTGCGAACCTTGTCTGACCACTGTTTGCGTGGAATATAGCCGGTGAAACGGATTTTTGGTTCCAGAGCAGCTGGGATTTTGTATTCGCGGATTGGATCATAGATATCCTGGTTGCCGTAGACCCATATCTCATCATACAACTCCTCCAGGTATCGATACACATCTTTATTTTTCCAGTCTTTGCAAACCACTGCTGATTCATCAAGGACATCCCGCAGGCCCAGCACTGTTTTTGTGTTCGGCAGAGAGTTGCGTAGCCACTGCAGGGTGGGGAGGACTTCTTTTTTCAGGCCTAGTGGTTCTTTGTCGACGATAAAAAGATCTGGCTGAAAGGCCTCTGCGGTGGCGGCAATAATATTTTTTCTGATATGCAGGGCCTGATTGGGATCAATACGGATGGAAAGGGAGTGGTATTCATCATTTGTTTTTTTTATCATCCCGGGGATCCGGACAAAATCGACCTGTTCCGGGAGGGTGAAACGCCCTGCTATTGGAGATCCTGTGAGAATAAGGATATTCACTTCTTTGCCGGAAAGGTGGTTGGCAATGGCCATGGAGCGTCTAATATGACCCAGTCCATAGGTGTCATGGGAGTACATAAGGATGTTATAGATGGGGTGCTCAGGCATAAGATTGGCTTGTTCTGTCGAAGAGGACGATTAGAGGAGCTTCGCTTAGAATTTTGTGTCTGTCAGTGATTCTTCCTGTAAATACTCTTTTAATAAAAATTTCGGTTTGCTGAAAAGGTTTTTTATTTCCACAGGAGACATGTCTCTACGGTCCGCAATTTTTCTGGCAGGCGTTCCGGCCCACATTTCATATGCACCTGGGTTCCTGGTCAGAACAGAACCTGCACCCAGCACAAAGCCGTCAGGCAGGATCGATGCCTGATAGAGTACCAGTGAGTTCTCATGAATCCATACATCTGTACCAATATATTTGTCCTGCCAGATAACGCCATGTTTTTCCTGCGTGCGAAACAGAGGTTCGCGGCCCTGGTGACAATGATCATGGGTGTATATTCGGCTGCGTGCTCCGATATTACACCAGGCACCGATGTGAATGGAACCAGTGCAGTCGAGAATGGAAAAGGGGCTGATGATTATATTTGTTTCGTTTCCTGCGCTGCTGAACACCTCAGGGGCAAGGATCAATTTACCTTTGGCTACATTCCCGTGCGGTCTGCGGCGCACCGCTTTAATGGCAGCCCGCAGTTCATCCTTTGCCTGGGTGACTCTTTCAAATTCCATTGGAGTCGTGATTTGTCTTGTCTCTTAATTGAGATGGGGAGTTAGTAAAACCTGATTACCATTAAAACTCAGGTAACTGCTAAGTTGAACT
>JAOZKX010000348.1 GCA_029935135.1 Desulfocapsa sp. | reverse complement strand
AGGACAATAGAGATAGTATTGTCTGAGATCGTTGTTTCAGATAGTGTCACTATTCAGAGTCTACCCCAAATCTCTTCCGGTACATGGTTGGATATTCAGATTAAGGATACAGGTAGTGGTATTGATAGCCTGACCCTTGATAAAATATTTGATCCATTCTTTACAACCAAAGAAAAATCAAAGGGCACCGGCCTTGGTCTGGCCGTATCCCATGGAATAATTAAACAACACAATGGAGAGGTTACTGTTAGCAGTGAACTGGGAGAGGGGACTGTTTTTCATATCTATCTGCCAGTGATAAATGGGGATTTGCTACATGATAAAGAGGATTTGTTTGTAGAAATCCCTATGGGAAATGGTGAGAAGATACTCTTTGTTGATGATGAACCTGCTATCTCCGACATGATGCGGAGAACACTGAACCGCCTTGGCTATACTGTTTGCTCTTTTACCAGCAGTGTCGAGGCATTGCAGGCGTTTAAAAACAATCCGGCTGGTTTTGATCTTGTGATCACCGATATGACTATGCCTGAAATGACAGGTGTTGAACTGACTAGTAAACTACTTGACCTTAGGCCTGATCTTCCAATAATATTATGTACCGGATTCAGTGAGATAATTGATGAAGAAAAGGCCAGGTTCCTTGGGATGCGAAAGTATATTAATAAACCTGTTGATAAAGGGGATCTGGCAAGAGCAATTAAGCAGGCTTTAACCTCTTCCTGACAGCAGCTGTTTTTCCTGAATCAGCTCAGGAAAATCTGTGATGCAAAAGCGGGCCATTGGAACCACTCTTTACAATCGATAGCTTTGCCCCTGCTCTGATAACCGTATCCATATATTTGCCAGCCAGTTGAAAGGCTGTAGGAGGCTGATTGCCAAGACAGAGGTAGGAGGCGAAGGCAGAAGCGTATGTACAACCGGTACCGTGCAGGTTTCTGTTTTGGATTCGCTGGCGTTCTGATAGGCTTGTCTCCCCATCTGTCTGAATCAAAAAGTCAGTTATGGTGCTGTTTTGCATCTCCAGGTGTCCACCTTTTATAACAAGTCCTTTCATTGTCTTGTATAGTGAGAGGAGTTTCCGGGCACTTTCTATTGCTTCTTCTGGTGTGGAGATTTGTTTTTTTGTGAGGCTTTCAAGTTCACTGATGTTTGGCGTTAAGAATGTCACCCTGGGTAAAAGACGGCTCAAAAGAATTTGCGGCCCATCCTGAGAAAAGAGCGATTCACCTGTTGATGCGGACATAACGGGATCCAGAATAACTTCTCCGGAAAATGAGCGAAGGGACTCAGCTACTGTTTCTATTATCTCAATACTCCCTGTCATACCGATCTTAATATGGGTGACATTATGATCTGTGAGAACAGCTGCAATTTGCTCTGCAATAAAATCAGGCGGAACCGGTATGATTTGTTTGACTCCTCTGGAGTTTTGCACAGTCATGCATGTAATGGCTGCAGCACCATAAACACCAACGGATGTCATAGTTTTCAGGTCTGCCTGGATACCGGCACCAGCTGACGGGTCAGAGCCAGCGATGGAGAGAACTGTAGGAGTGTATTGGATATCTTCGGTCATCTGAAATTTAATGAAATCCTTATTTAAATGAGCTACTGGCGTGGCTATTGCGAAATATTTTAAAATACAATACTATTGGACAATCTTCAATCAAGTAAGTTCTGAATAAAATCATGTAAAACAATAGATAATGGCATCAAAACCCCAAGTATACGACGAAAGTAAGGTTAAGACCCTTAGTTCCCTTGAGCATATCAGAAAACGACCAGGTATGTATATTGGTCGTCTTGGTTCTGGCTCCCACCCTGATGATGGTATCTACATTCTCTTAAAAGAGGTGATAGATAATGCCGTTGACGAATTTATTATGGGGGCCGGGAAGAAAGTCGATGTCGCTATAGGAGAAGATGGACAAGTTGTCGTTCGCGATTTTGGTCGGGGGATTCCTCTCGGCAAGCTTGTGGACTGTGTTTCCCAGATCAATACCGGAGCAAAATATTCCACAGATGTTTTTCAATTTTCTGTGGGCTTGAACGGGGTAGGTACAAAAGCGGTCAATGCACTCTCATATTACTTCAAGGTTGTCGCCTTCCGTGACGGGAAATTTGCTGCGGCAACATTTAGTCGTGGGAAAATACAGGGTCAGGAAAAGGGAAAGACAGAGGAACCTGATGGTACACTGATAGAATTTTTGCCTGACAGAAATCTTTTTGAAGATTTTCAGTTCGATCTGGAATATGTGGAGAAAAGACTCTGGCGTTATGCCTATCTGAATGCAGGATTAAAGATCTATTTTAACAAGAATTGCTATTTTTCCAAAAATGGTCTTTTTGATTTACTCGATAAGGAACTTGGCGGACAAAATATATACGACCCAATATATTATCAGGACAATACCCTTGAATTTGCCTTTTCCCATACTGAAGGATATAGCGATACCTATTACAGTTTTGTCAATGGTACTTACACCAGTGAAGGGGGAACCCATCTTTCTGCCTTCCGCGAAGGTGTCTTAAAAGGTGTAAACGAATACTCTAATAAGAAGTTCAGTGGCCCTGATGTGCGTGATGGTATTGTGGGCACCCTTGCTGTAAAGATCGTTGAGCCTGTTTTCGAATCGCAGACAAAGAATAAACTCGGCAATACGGATATTCGTGCCTGGATTGTCAACAAGGTAAAAGATGCTGTCGTTTCCACACTGTACAAAGACACCGAACTTGCAAATCGACTCCTGGAAAAGGTCCAACGAAACCAGAAGGTGCGCAAGGAGCTGCAGAGTGTAAGAAAAGAGGCCAAGGCAAAAGCCAGAAAAGTAGCTCTTAAAATCCCACAGTTAAAAGACTGTAAATACCATCCTTCCCGCAAGAAACCATCGGCTAAGGGCAAGGAAAACATGGTTTTTATCACAGAGGGTCAGTCTGCTGCCGGTTCCATCGTCTCTTCGCGCGACCCGATGCTGCAGGCTGTTTTTTCTCTGAAAGGAAAACCTATGAATGTACTGGGGCAGAAACTTGCTCTCCTGTACAAGAATGAGGAGATGTATTCCCTGATGCGTGCTTTAAATATTGAGGAA
>JAOZKX010000347.1 GCA_029935135.1 Desulfocapsa sp. | reverse complement strand
ATTCTCCTTATCGGAGTGGAAGATGATGGTGCACTTCTCGGGATAGAGGTGGACAATTTTGCCAATGAAGACAAGTGCCGCCTCCATTTTAAAAACCTGCTCAACACACATATAGGTGCCGAATTCACCCGTTTCATTCACCTGAAAGTTGTTACTATCCGGGAGAAGACCATCCTCATCATTGAGTGTGAACGCGTCCGCAAACCTGTTTTTCTCACTGTTGGTAAAAACGAAGATTTTTTTATTCGTTCCGGCCCATCATCCACAAAACTTACAATGAGCCAGCTGGTGAGATATCTGGCAGAACGCTAAACTCCTCTAATAAAATGACTAAACCAGACTACAGACAGATCAGCTCACAGCTCTTTATAAATGCCCCATGGTATGAGTTAAAAAACCGCTATCTTGACCTTTTTATCTCCAATCATCTACAACCTGAAATCGGATTTGAAGGTCTATGTCTCTACGAAGAGAAGGAAGAAGAATTTATTCGTATTGCAAAGATTTTACAGGAAAACAATTTAGAGTGCACAATGCATGCCCCCTTCTTTGATCTTGCTCCAGGGGCCCTCGACCCGCATATCTTGAAAGCGAGTCGCAACAAACTGCGCAAGGCCTTTCAACTGATAGAAATTTTCAAACCCAGATCAATTGTCTGTCATCTTAATTACGAAAGTGATAAGCAGGGCTACAAACAAGAGGAATGGGAAACAGCAGCATATGAAACCTGGCATGAATTAAGTCAAGCGGCAGCCCGCCATAATTCTATCCTTATGCTTGAAAACACATACGAAAAAAATCCTGCTGCCCATGAAACAATTCTTAGCAGGCTGGATTCAAAAAGTGCTCGTTTCTGTCTTGATGTCGGACACCTGATGAGTTTTGCCAAGACTGACTGGCAGGAATGGTTGCCAAGGCTCTCACCCTGGTTGGGCCAACTTCACCTTCATGATAATGATGGCAATGGAGATGACCATATAGGTATGGGACTTGGTTCTTTTGATTTTGAATCTCTTTTCCAATTCCTGGCCAGGAACAAAATGCGGCCCATAATCACCCTTGAACCACACAGCGAAGAAGCACTCTGGCAATCCCTTGCCTACCTGAAGCAGACCAAGCTGCTTGATATCCTTGACACAACACTTTCATGAAAAAAGTAACCATCCTGGCATTTGACGATGCCGTTTCAACAACCATCACAGGGCCCATGGATGTCTTCCAGATGACTGGTAGTATCTGGAATAAAATTCATGGCGACAAGCCTATCCACTGTTTTGAAGTGGAAGCGGTTTCCCCTGACGGCAAACCTGTTCGCTGCATAAACGGATTGAGTATTGGGGTCCATGGATCGATGTATGATGTGCAGCAGACCGACCTTATCGTTATCTCTGCCATGCTCAATATTGCAGAGAATCTGGAAAAACAAAAATCTGTAATTCCCTGGCTTATTGAACAGTATGAAAAAGGAACACAGATAGCTGCCGTCTGTATGGGAACATTTGTACTTGCAAAGACAGGCCTGTTGGATGGCAAGATTGCCACCACCCATTGGGGAGTCGCTGACGAGTTCAAACGCTTATTTCCCCGGGTGGATCTCAAACCTGAAAGACTGTTCACAGATGCCTGTGACCTCTACTGTTCAGGGGCCTACAGTTCAAGTATTGATCTCTCAATTTATCTGGTAGAAAAGTTCTTTGGCAGGGAAGTAGCAGTGCAAACTGCAAAAATTCTTGTGCATGATATCGGCAGAATTTCCCAGGCCCCCTATACCCCGTTTAATTTCCAGCGAAATCATAACGACGAACCGATTCTTTCCACCCAGAGAATGATGGAGAAAAATTATCGGGATCGTATTGATATTGGTGAACTGGCGGACAAACTCTGTATGGGTCGCCGAACCCTGGAAAGAAGATTTAAATCGGCCACAGGAGACACACCACTTTTTTATCTGCAGCGCGTTCGGGTGGAAAAAGCCAAGAAAATACTGGAAACAGAAATGAAAACCCTTGATGAAATCAGTTTTGCTGTGGGCTATGAAGACGCCTCTTTCTTTAAAAAAGTATTCGTCAAGCATACCGGTCTGACACCATCCGTCTATCGCGGTAAATTTCAGAGAGTGATGGATTTTCAGCGTTAAATAGCGCAGTGAATGAAACCTGGGAAGTTTCATTCACTGCGCCAGTATATGGCCTTAAGCCTTTGTCAACAAATAACATGGCCAGCTAAATGCCGGAATGGCATAAGGGGCTGTAACAACAGCCCTATTCTTTTTTAACGACCCCTAAAAAGTTATATAGGCATAACCGTGTCGTTTATTCTGCAGCTGCATGGAGGTAATCCAGGCATTATCTATAATGCCAATTTCCCCTATAATATCATCAGGATTGACTTCTGAAAGATAGTTTGCCTTTGCACACACCTGCACGGCGACACCCAACTGAGCAAGTGTTGAAACCATTCCCTGAACCTCATCGCTGGTACTGGCGTAAGTGAGGATACCAGTATTCAGGCCTCGGAAAGTAACAACAAAATCAGGGGTGATGTCCATCTCTTCCAATTCCTGATAGGTCATCAGAATCCCTCCAAGCACAAAGGGAAGACTTTCACTATTCATCTTACTTGTATCCAGATCAAAAAAAGCTCTGCCATCTCTCGAATGATGGTTTTTGTTAAATCCACCGAAGGCATTAGCCATACTTGGGATCATAAAACAGACGGTAAGCAACAGGATAAGGGAACAACGGATACTTTTTTTGTGCAATTTCATAGACAATCCTCTTCATTTTATATTCAGGGTATACAGGTCAACGACCCGATGTAATGATCAAGCTGCAGCTGTTTCAATCGATTGATTCAACAGTAGCATCTATCAGAGCACAAGTAGGCGATGATCAAGTAATACTTGGTTTATCTGGTGGAGTTGATTCTTCAGTAGCATGTGCTTTACTTTATAAAGCTATTGGCGATCAGCTTATTCCTATTTTTGTAGATAATGGATTGTTAAGAAAACATGAAGTTGAAGAGGTAGAACGTATCTTTAAAGATGGTTTTGGTATGAAGTTAAATACAGTTAGAGCTTCTGAAATATTCCTT
>JAOZKX010000046.1 GCA_029935135.1 Desulfocapsa sp. | reverse complement strand
CATAGTGTTGATATTGATAATGATCTGGATTTTATTCTGGCAGAGATCTTAATGAAAAGAAGGGCGGATTGATGGAATCAGTACAAATAGGAAATTTCCAGATAGGTCCTGGACATCCGTGCTTTATTATTGCTGAAGCCGGAGTTAATCATAATGGTGATATGAATGTTGCTATGCAACTTATTGATGCTGCCCAGCAGGCTGGTGCTGATGCTATTAAATTTCAATCATTTATCACTGAAGATCTGGTTACAGCGAATACCATCAAAGCTAAATATCAAGAAAACAATACAAAGATTGTTGGAACTCAATATGATATGCTCAAGGGGCTGGAGCTTACGCCTGCTCAACACGGGGAATTAAAAGCGTATTGCCAGAAAAAAAGAATTTCATATCTGTGTACACCCTATGAACATAAAAGCGTTGACGCTATAGATAAAATTGGAGTGACTGCTTTTAAGATTGCCTCCACCGACACGACAAATATTCCACTTCTTATGCATATAGCCAGGAAAAAACGACCTGTAATTTTATCCACAGGTATGTGCAGTCTTGGTGAAGTAGAATTGGCTGTGAATACCTTAAAAAAATCAGGGCTCAGGAATAAGATTGTCATCCTTCAGTGTACATCCGAATATCCTGCACCAATGGCAGAAATAAATCTTAGAGCTATGAAAACCATGGAGCAAGCCTTTAACTGTCCGGTGGGTTTTTCAGACCACACTCCTGGTATTGGTGCCAGTCCCTGGGCTGTGGCTATAGGTGCCTGTGTTGTCGAAAAACATTTTACACTTGATTGCACTATGCCGGGACCAGATCACCTGGCATCAATCGAGCCTCAAGAGTTGGCCTTACTTGTTAGTACTGTCCGTGATGTGGAAATGACCTTGGGGGATGGTATAAAACGACCAATGGCCTCTGAGATAGACAACAAAGAAAAAATGCAAAAAAGTCTAGTGGCCCGTACCAACATTGGTGTTGGTCAAAAAATTACAGAACAAAATATTACCTGTAAAAGACCAGGGAGCGGCTTGACTCCAGTCTGGTTTTCCAGGGTTGTTGGAAAAATTGCGAGTAAAGATATTGATAAAGATTCACTCCTGACAATAAACGATATTGATTGGACATAAATACTGTTATGCCATCCTATGAGACTATCTCTGAATCGAGGCGCTTTGAACTTGCAACTCTGTTTACTATACTCGTTGCCAATGGTGATGAACAATACTTTCACCCCCATCCATTGACCAGTCATGAGGCAAAGAAAAAAGTGCAATACAAAGGGCTGGATCTGTATTTCCTCCAAATATCGGCAGGAAAGTTATCTGGCTATGGTTTTTTAAGGGGCTGGGATGAAGGGTATGATATTCCCAGTCTTGGTTTGGTTATTCACCCCCAATTCAGGGGACAGGATCTGGGCAAAAATTTTTTACATTTTCTTCATAAGCAGGCGAAGGAACAGAAAGCCAGGGAAGTTCGTTTAACAGTTGATATCAGCAATAAAGCCGCTATTAAACTTTATAAGGAAATTGGCTATCAATTACAGCCCAAGAATGAGACATCTTTAGTTGGATTTATTGAGGTCTAAAAAAATATGATTTTTGTTTCATCAGCCTGCTCAAATAAGAAATTTATCTATGATGTTGTGACTGACCTGGCTTCCCATGGTTTTCATAATATAGAATTATCAGGCGGTACCCAATATTATAAAAATTATGAGAATGACTTGATTCATCTCCAAGACAAATATAACCTGCAGTATTTGATTCACAATTATTTTCCGCCCCCAGAAGATGATTTTGTTATAAATCTTGCATCTTCTGATGATACTATCTACCAAAAGAGCCTCGATCAATTAAGGCGAGCTGTTGATTTGTCACACAGATTAAATCTAAAAAAATTCGGTTTTCACGCAGGTTTCCTTGTTGATATTGCAGCTAAAAAAATTGGCAAAAGATTAGAAACAGGGACTATCAGTAACAGAGAAAAAGCGATGGACCGTTTTTGTGAAGGTTATATGGAACTTCAAAAAGAAGCTGGTAACATAGAATTATACATTGAAAACAATGTGTATTCTGCATCAAATTGGGATGTTTTTGGTGAGTGTAAGCCCTTTCTGCTGCTCTGTAACGAAGATTTTATTGAACTTCAAAAACGAATTAGCTTTAAACTTCTTCTCGATATTGCTCTTCTCTTTGTTACTTCACAGACTATGGATCTTAATTTTAACTCTGAACTGCAATCGCTTGTTGGTAAAAGTGATTATCTGCATCTCAGCGACAATGATGGAAGGCATGATTTAAATAGGAGTATTGCCCCCCATAGTCATATTGGCCAGCAGTTACATTGTCTTCAGTTAGTGAACAAAACAATAACATTGGAAATTTATCAGGGGCTTGAGGCAACCAGACAATCACTCATGAATCTATCAACTCTCTTGGTAGAACAAAAGGAGACCTGAATAGTATGAAAAAAGCTCTTATCACTGGAATAACGGGTCAGGATGGCCCTTATCTTGCGGACTTTCTTCTGGAAAAAGGATATGAAGTCCATGGGTTACGAAGAAGAACCAGCTCGTATAACCTTGGTAATATTGAACACCTGCAACTCGATCTCAGGGCAACTGGAAATCGCTTTTTCCTTCACTATGGAGACTTGACAGATTCGAGTAATTTAAATCGTATGTTAGATCGAATCCAACCTGATGAGATTTATAATCTGGCTGCTCAATCCCATGTGCATGTGTCATTTGAGGTGCCAGAGTATACCGCAGAAGTCGATGCTATTGGTGCATTACGCCTTTTAGATGCGATTAAAGAAACAAAAATAAAAACCAGGTTTTATCAGGCCTCAACCAGTGAACTCTTTGGTGATGTTAAAGCAATTCCCCAAAATGAAGAGACTCCATTTAATCCTCAATCCCCTTATGCAATTGCCAAACAATACGCATATTGGATTACCAAAAATTACCGAGATGCTTATGGAATATTTGCCTGTAATGGAATTCTCTTCAATCATGAGTCACCAAAACGAGGAGAAACTTTTGTAACTCGAAAGATCACACTTACCGTGGCAGCTATCAGTAAAGGAACTCTTGAAAAACTTTATCTGGGGAATCTGGATGCTAAAAGAGACTGGGGATACGCTAAAGATTTTGTTGAAGCAATGTGGCTTATGCTGCAGCAGGACAAACCACATGACTTAGTGATAGCCACAGGAGAAACGCATTCAGTTCGAGAATTTGTTGAATTGTCATTTCAACATGTTGGTATTGAAATTCGCTGGCAGGGGAACGGCGTAGAAGAAAAAGGATTAGATGCAAAAACAGGAAAAACTTTAGTAGAGATTGACCCATTTTTCTTCCGACCTACCGAGGTTAATTTTCTCCTTGGTGACCCAACGAAAGCAAAAAAAATACTGGGATGGACAGCAAAGACAAAATTCAAAGAATTGGTAACCATGATGATGGATGCTGATCTTGCTGAACTTTGATTTCCTCAAAAGGTGAAGAGTAGGAAGGCTGTTAATCTGCGTATTGAAGAATACTTCCACATGCTGTTATATTTTAACAACGATATTTCGGTAGAAATTGGTTGTTGGATAATAAAAATGGAAGTCGATAGATATAAAAAATCAAAGTAATTAAAATCGGGGTTAGTAATGAATGATAGAACCAAAGCAATTATTACTTCGTGGACCGATACTATTCGTAACGGTATGATAACCATTGATAAAGGAGGGCTTGGAGTTACGGTTCTCGTTGACCCTGAGACTGAGATTTTTAAGGGAATTATCACAGATGGAGATATAAGAAGGGCTCTCCTGAAAGGCCATGGTTTTGAAGAGCCAATTATTAGAATAATAAAGGAAGGCTATATAACTGCGACAACCGAAACGACTCATCAGGAATTACTGGATTTATTCAACCAAACCATTAGAATTATCCCTATTCTTGATAAAAAAAATAGAGTTGTTGATATAGCAGCATTTGATAAAAAACGATTTTTACCAGTTGCTGAGCCTTCTATAGGCGAAAAAGAATGGCAATATGTGAGCGAATGTATACTCTCAGGCTGGGTTTCTTCTACCGGTAAATTCGTTACTCAATTTGAAAAGTTATTTGCTGATTTCTGCCAGGCCAAACATGCCATCACCACGAGTAGCGGAACAACAGCGTTGCATTTAGCCCTTCTTGCGGCTGACATTGGTCCGGGAGATGAAGTCCTAGTCCCTACGCTGACATTTATTGCCACAGCCAATGCTGTAACTTATACAGGTGCGAAACCGGTTTTCGTTGATAGCGAACCAGGCACCTGGAATATAGACCCTGCCAAGATAGAAGCAAGTATTACCTCACGAACCAAAGCAATCATTCCTGTTCACCTCTATGGGCATCCAGCCGATATGGGAACGATTAAGAAAATATGTAAAAAACGAAACCTGATATTAATTGAGGATGCAGCAGAAGCTCACGGAGCACAGTACGACGGGGCTCCTGTTGGTGGCCTGGGGGATCTTGGCATTTTTAGCTTTTTTGGCAATAAAATCATGACAACCGGTGAGGGAGGGATGGTTGTAACCAACAATGATGAATATGCAGCAAAAATACGAGTTCTTCGAGATCACGGGATGGATAAAAATAAACGTTACTGGCATCCCGTTCTGGGGTACAATTACCGTCTGACTAATGTTCAGGCCGCTTTGGGTGTCGCTCAAGTTGAGAAAATTGAACAAATATTGGCAAAAAAGAGAGCAAATGCAAAGTTGTATAGTGAAAAACTTCTTAATGTCGCAGGGGTAACTCTACCAGGCGAAATGTTCTATGCAAAAAATGTGTATTGGCTTTATTCCATTTTGATAAATGAAAGTGAGTTCGGCTTAACCCGGGACATGTTGATGAAAAAACTCCAGGAGCGAGGGATAGAAACACGCCAGTTATTTTATCCTGTGCACAGCCAACCCATATACGCCACGGGAGAATCTTTTCCTGTAGCAGAAAACATTTCAAGATGTGGCCTCAGCCTTCCATCGTCGGTGAAGCTAACCGAAAAATCAATTTGTGAGATCGCAGAGACGATAAAGAATTTAGCAGAGTAGAACCACCATTACAATCATTCAGGAAGTGGGGTCTTAGAGGTGTAATCTGTTTTTTCTAATATAATCTGTATGGCCCGGTTGCTTTTGGGAGAGAAAAGTATGGGAGCTGCCAGGTTGACAGTTATTTTCTGGTCCGGTGGTACTGTTACAACTACCAGGCTGAAACAGTCCTCCCCCTCTCCAATTTGCAGAGTACTTTTTTCGGAAGTATCCGGAACGACCTTGTACTCAAGGAAGAAATTAGTTGGGTCTGTGAGAACGAAGGCAATAGCGGGGTCATCGACACTTTGAATCCAGAACAGAGGACCTTCTTTTTTATTTGGCATAACGATGAAGTGATGAAGGTTGGGGAAGCCAATCATTCCTGCAGGGAAATAGAGAAGGTTTTCCGGGTCATATTCAACTTCGCCAAAACGTGTCTGTATTTTTCTCATTTTTTTATTATTCCTGATGAAAGATTCGAACTGATAGCGTCAAGGTCAGTAATATCCCATTGTGAGGCTTCAAGATTTTCCTGGGTTATCTTGTCGTAGAGTTCCTGGCGGTAGATCTTCCGATCTCTGGGGGCATCAATGCCAATACGAACAGCGCCCCCTTTGAGTTCAATAATTTTGATGGTTACATCATCTCCGATGACAATTCCTTCACCGGCTTTTCTGGTTAGAACGAGCATAGTGTGCTCCAGGGTAAATACTGCATAACTTATGAAAATGATAACTGATTCATCTAATATTATGCCGTTAAATAGAGAAAGTCAAAGGAAGGATGATTATTTTATTTCTTCTCTGAAGAATAATCTCTTCAATACCGAGGTATTCTTCAGAGAAGATACGACTAACCCGGTAATACACAGGAGCTTGGATCGGTGTATTGCCAGAATTTACTATGGTGTTAGAGGTAGTTCAATATGGAAATCTCAGACACTTTGGCAGTGATGTTGAGTGCTGCTTTATAGGCAGTTTCCTGTTTGATAATGTCGTTAAATGTTTCTATGGCATCAGCATCCTGGTAGCGGGAGAGAATCTGCTGGAGGTCTATCCGTACATTCTCCTGGTGAAGCGTCGCTGTTTCAACACGGGTGGCTCTGTTGCCAAGCTGGCTGCGAAGACGACGGCTCTGGTTTGCGGCAAGCTCCTGATCGGTAAGTTTGGCTTCCAGCCCGCCTCCAGGGCCAGCAGGATCGTCTATATTTCCGGCGCGGAGTGCTTCTTCAGTACGGGTGAGAACGCTGAAAAGATCAATTCTTCCGGCATCTGAAGCATAAATGGCTGGAGGCGATGGACCGTTTGTCTGCATATCACTGTTATTGATGCCCATAAACAGATCATTGCCAGTGAGATTTGTTTCAAGTCTCTCACCGGGAGTGATCTCCAGTTCCGTCGGGTTGGGATCGCCGGCATAAAAATAAGGCCAGGTACTGGAATCTCCCTGAACATATCCTGCGGCAGTGTATCCAGTATTTTCTACAAATGGCTTGGTTGTTTCGGAATAGCCGGAAAAGATATATTTGCCATCCACTTGTGCATTGGCGGCATCAAGAAGTTCAGCTTTCATATTGGCAACTTCATCAGCGAATGTATCCAGATCTTCCTGACTCATTGCTCCATTAATGGCATTAATGGTAATCTCTTTTATCCGCTGCATTATGTTTTCGACATGACTCAAATGTCCATCGGTGGTCTCCATTGTATCAGAGGTGACACCCATTGTTTCAATGTAACGGTCGGTGTGCATCAGCTGGGTACGGGTGGTGAGGACCGGGCGAATGGCGGAAGGGTCGTCGGATGGTTTGTTCAGCTTGGTCCCTGTCGCTCCCTGAATGCGTAACTCTTCCAGGCGGCTGGAAACACGACCAAGATTGGTCTGCAGCATACGATATGTTGTTCCTTCAGTGGCTTTCATAGGGTTTTCCGCTTGTCAGTTATTTATCGTTTCAGGTTTATAAGTGATTGCATTAACTCGTCAATTGTGGAAAGAAATTTAGCAGAGGATTCGAAACCACGTTGGAACTGGATCAGGTTGACCATCTCTTCTTCTAAAGAGACGCCTACCAGGCCATCGCGGATGTTTTCCAGTTGTACCACTGCATCTTCAGCACCGCCGAGGGCGAGTTGATTGTGATTCGCTTCCAGTCCTACTTTGGCTGTAATCTTGCCATAGTAACTGCCAAATGAATCGACACCATTAATAAGAAGTGATTCACCAAGGTCAGACATTATAAGTGCATTTCTGTTATCACCGGGAGCTACGGTTGCTGGTGGTGTCGGAACAGCGGAAGCAGCAATATGATTGGAGTCTGTAAGGGCAACTGATATATTTCGAGCAGCACCTTCCCAGGGATTTGCTGGTGGAACCGGTACCGCTGGCGTCGTGAAAAAATCTCTTCCACCAATAGAATCAAGGCCAGCACCACCAGGATTGGCAGCCGTGCCGTCGCCTGCATGTGCAAGGTTCACGGATTCTGTCAGTTCATAGGCCAATCTGTCAAGGTCATCACGAATGGAGGGAATAAATACATCTCGTATTTGCACCAGTCCTTCAAATTCTCCACCAAGGTTATTTAATCCGATTGGCCTGCTGATACCGCCAGTCTGCAGAACAAGATCCAGATCTGCACCGTTGGTGACTGCCTCGATCTCCATGCCCATGGTACCTTGGACCAGCGGTAAACCACCGGGTAATTGTACTGCAAGCATTCCTTTGGAGTCGGTGTATGTCTGTGCGCCAAGTGAAGTGGCAAGATCTTTTGCCAGCATCTCACGTCGATCACGGGCACTGTTTGCTGTCTGTCCCTGAATTTCTATCTGAAAAATTCGTTGGTTCAGTTCTGCGATCTCTGTTATCTTGGAGTTGACACCATCAATCTTAGAGATGAGCTCATCGTTAATGTTACTTTCAACTTTACTGAGATCATCAATGGCTAAATGAAATTTGTCTGCAACCTGTTCCCCTCTCTGGAGGACGATGTCACGTTCGACGAGACCGGATGGATTGGCCGAGAGTTCCTGCCAGGAATCAAAGTAACGGTTGATCTCTGTGGAGATGTTTTCTTCGCCGATGGTGAATATACGTTCGAGTTCGGTAAGGGCTCTGGTCTGACCATTCTGCAGCCCGTATTCCACGGATTTATCCTGAAGCATGTTGTTGACAAATACATCATGGTCACGCTTTACATTTGTAACGGTAACGCCCTGGCCAATGAAAAAGTTGCCGAAATTCATTGAAGGGTAAGGGGTAAGTTCGGCACTCTGCCGGGAGTATCCTTCGGTATTAACATTGGAGATATTATTACCGATAATCTCGATGGATTTCTGGTTAACGGCAAGAGCTGTCCTACCGGCATTCAGAGCTGTGAATAGTCCACCCATGTTACACCTTTCCAGAGAGTAAACGGCCGTTTACTTTTGAGTTTACCATCCCGGCATCGGCCGCATAACCGGAAACAACTGTGCGTTTTCCAAAAAATTCCATGGTCTCTCGTATCCAGCCAAGGGTGGCTCGAAAGAGATAGGCATTACGTCTGTTTTCCTGGCGGATTGTTTTGGCGATTTCTTTATCTGCTCCGTGCAGATCTTTCATATGTGCCAGAATTTGCAAAAGTTCCTCTTTTTCCTGCATCGCTTTTTCCATTCCCGGCATATCAAGTTTCTTCGCATATTCCCTTTCTTCCAGGATAACATCATGCAAACGAACGAGGTACTCGTGAGTGGTGCTGGCAGTCATTCTCATTTCTCCTCCATCAGGAACTGGAGAAGGTTAGAAGCGACTTTGTTTAAATCAGGCTGGTAGGAACCATCAGCAATCTGTGATTTTAATTCACTGACCTTGTCGGAGCGGTTGTTGCTTGCTGCAGACTGCGCATTGTGGACATCCTGTAGAATAGAGGAAAATTGTACCTGATCCCCACCCTGAATAGAACCAGCTTTTGTATCAGGATGTGCCTTTTCGCCTTTCTTGATACTGCCTATCTGGCCAAGGTTACCGATTCCGTAAAATTCAACACTCATTGTATCACCTGTTTATTACTTTATTATATGCTCTATGAGACCTGTTATTGATTATCCACATCTGCCCAGGCATCAAGTTTGCTCATTACTGCGTCAAAGGTTTCGTATGAAATATCTGGCAATGTGCCACCAAAAGCTTCAAGGGCCTCACCAAATCCATTTTCTACACCTTCTTTTATTGCTGCAAGTTTTGATGGGTCACCACCAGCTGCTGCAATTGCAAATTCTACAATACGATCAGAAGTTTGCTCAACTCCAAAGTAGCCATCTGCTGCTACAAGTTCAACGGCTTCCTCCTGACTGATGCTGCTGATATCAATTGTCTGGTTGCCATTTGCTACCTGAAAGTCTATGCCCTGTTCTTTGAGCATGCTTGTAACCAGACTTCTCAGCAATGTAAATTGATCCTGTCCGCTGCCACTCTCAACAGTTGCAGAGCTTGAGTATGTAGCAGAAGTCTCTTCCGGCTGGTTCAGGCTTATATTATCCTGGGGTGCTGTGTGTCTTTCTGGCTTATGGGTCTGTTTTTCTGCCAGTCGAGCTAAATTTTTATTATTGTGTTGTTGCAGCTTATGTGGGTCAATATGTGCCTGTGTACTTATTGTATTTGCCATTGATTCCGCCTCCTTGCCAAGTTTTTGTATGCATCCGTGCATGACCTTTAAGGTAATACTTTTTTTCCTTGTATACTGTATCGGCCTGTTTATGGAATAAATTAAGCGATATTTGTAAAAAAAAGAATGTGATAAGGAAGGGAGAGAATGTGGGGAAGGAAATTATCTATTTTGGTCGTATTTTGCTGCTACCTGATCTTTTAACTGGTCGTACATTGCCTCTCCAATCCCCATACCTTCTCCGGATGCTGTTGCTCTTGCCATCTCCATATCCAGCATCTCTTTATACAGCTCACTGGACATATCTTTTTCAAAGAGACCACTTTCGGGCACAGTTTTACGCATGGCCTTATACATTTCCTGGACATAGATAGCTTCAAACTCTCTACAGGACTGGCGAAGCTTTGTCAGCTGCTGTTCTTTGG
>JAOZKX010000045.1 GCA_029935135.1 Desulfocapsa sp. | reverse complement strand
CCCCAGACCTCATGACTGCCAGTCATGCGCTCTCCCAGCTGAGCTACAGCCCCATAAATAATTCTCGTAAGAGTTATTATGAGACTTCTTTAGCAATCTTTTCTGAAGGTGTCAACTTTTTTCATGGATTGGATGTGATGGTGTCCATATTTCTTGAAAACAGTGCCGGTGTTTGGTAAGATAAGGAGTTTGTTGTGTCGGTGAAAGAAAGCGTTGTCTGTCCGTATTTATTCGAGTTGACGGGCATTGTTTTTTTTGTGTGCAATTCTATGGGGTTTGCCGATATGACTTTCTTTGTTGTTTTATTTTTTAATGAATAAAGCGTTATCTGACGCTTCATATAAGAGGATATATTTATGTTTTCCCCGTTTAATTTTTTGTTTGGTTGGCTTTCAAATGATCTGGCTATTGATCTTGGCACTGCCAACACTGTCTTATATGTGAAAGGGAAGGGGATTGTTCTTCGCGAGCCTTCAGTGGTCGCAGTCCGCCAGGACAGCAGGGGACAGAAGGTACTCGCAGTTGGGGAGGAGGCCAAAATGATGCTTGGCAAGACTCCTGGAACTATCAGGGCCATTCGTCCCATGAAAGATGGTGTTATTGCTGACTTTGAAGTGACAGAGGCCATGCTTCGTTATTTTATCAATAAAGTGCATAACAGACGAACACTGGTTCATCCCCGGATTATGATTTCCGTTCCATCCGGTATTACTCAGGTGGAAAAACGAGCAGTCAGGGAGTCGGCTGAATCTGCCGGTGCCCGTGAGGTGTATTTGATTGAAGAACCCATGGCGGCGGCCATTGGAGCAAACTTGCCCATTACCGAACCCACGGCCAATATGGTTATTGATATCGGAGGTGGTACTACAGAGGTTGCCATAATTTCCCTTGCTGGCTGTGTCTATGCCAAATCGGTAAGGGTTGCCGGTGATAAGATGGATGAAGCGATTCTTCAATATATCAAACGCAAGCATAACCTTGCCATTGGTGAGCGAACTTCAGAGACCATTAAGACGACCATTGGTAATGTCATGCCGGAAGAGCCATACGAAACCATGGATATCAAAGGTCGTGACCTTGTTTCCGGGGTTCCTAAGACGCTGACTATCTCCGCAGATGAAATCCAATCGGCCATTCAGGAGCAGGTTGATACCATTGTGGAAGCCGTTCGGGTCGCTTTGGAAGTGACTCCCCCTGAACTCGCAGCAGATATTGTTGACCAGGGAATTGTGCTTACCGGTGGTGGGGCGTTGCTGAAAAATCTTGACAAGTGTTTAATGGAAGAGACAGGAATGCCCATTATTGTAGCAGATGATCCTTTGTCGTCTGTGGTGTTGGGATCCGGGCAGGCCCTTGATAATCTTGATATCCTGCGTGAAGTCACCATCGAATAAATGAGTGATATATAGTTTTTCTCCCCTCTGCCCAATTCTGTATTGGGTGATTGTGAGAGTTTAGCAGAGTGGGTGTTCTTTGCATCGCAAAGAGCAGGGGGCTCCCAGTCTGTGGCAGTTGATGAGAGCCGTCCAGTGAGAAAAAAAATCAGTAACAGAAAAAAAAGTTCCCGCTTCGTCGTCTTTCGCCTTTTTCTATTTGTTTTCCTTTTCTCTATTCTCATTGTGTTGTTTCTCGGTACCACAGTAGGTGGGCGTTTTGGTGTCTTTCATCAGCTGACTCTGGAAATAGTTGCCCCGGTTCAGGAGTTTTTCACCCATTTCTCTCAAAGAACTTCCCGTTTTAAAGAAAAATATGTCTCACTCTGGAAGGTGCAGGATGACAATGATCAACTGCGCCAGGAACTCGATACCTATCACGCCCTTCTTGATGAATATCGTGAAGCGTATTCACTTAATCGTTACCTGCAGACTGAGTTGGATTTTAAGAAACGGGAGGAATTCCCTGCGATCACTGCCCGGGTGGTTGGCAAAGACCCTTCTTTTTGGTTTAAAACTCTAATTGTCGATCGTGGTAAAAATGATGGTGTGGCCCAGGGAATGGTTGCCCGTACATCTCGTGGAGTTGTGGGGCAGGTTGTACAGGTTGCTCAGAATTATTCCAAGATTCTTCTTGCTAATGCTCCCAGTAGTGCAATTGATGCAATTATACAAAAAAACAGGGTGCGTGGAATTCTTAAAGGGGCAGGAGAAGACGGTTTTGTTCTCCATTATGTGCTGAAAAATGCTGAAGTAAGCGTTGGTGATCGCATTGTGACTGCTGGTATTGGTGGTGTGTTTCCTTCCGGTATTACCATTGGTACTGTATCCCATGTGCAGTCCAGACGTTTGGGTATGTTTCAGGATATCAGGGTTGAACCGGCAGTTGACTTTTCCCGTTTAGAGTTCCTCTTTATTAATGTATCAGAAGAGCAACTGTTTATTGATGCTATGAGCCGTTCGTCCGCCATGGAAACAGAGTAGGCAGATGATTACTCTTATTTTTATTCTGCTGGGTGTCTTTCTTCTTATAGCCGAAACGAGCTTTCTCCAATTCTTTCCGCACTGGCTTGGGCGACCTGATCTCGTCTTTATTCTGCTTGTTTTTACGGCATATAAATTTGACTGGTTTCGTGGACTGTTTGTTGCTTTTGTCCTTGGCTGGGTGGCTGATATTCTTTCGGGTATGTATCTGGGCACATATCTGATACAGGCATTGATGCTGTTTGCCATTGTGAAATTCCTCAGCCAGAACAGTTCTGTAAAAGAAACGGCCTATCAGATTCCTCTGGTTGGAATCAGTTATTTTGTTGTGCAGTGCTTTTTTTACCTATTCTTCACCATGGCTCAACCTGACACCCTGCCATCCTGGTCCTGGTCGAGAGTGACCCAGGAAACCTTGATTGTTTTAGTTGCTTCTATTCCCTGTTTTGTCTTTTTTAACTGGTTGTATGAGAAATTGAAAAAACGGCGATTGGCTGTCAGATCTATGAAACGCTCTTCAGGCAATACATTCCGTTAACGAGGAAGAGATGAAGTGGTCCAGCTATAATAAACTTGAGGAATTAAATGAACATGATGAGGCCGCCCTTGATCTCTTAAAGCGCCGCTTGATGTTCGTTGGACTTCTGATCCTCTGTTTTGCCATGCTTATTTTTGCACGACTCTGGTTCCTCCAGATACATAAAGGAGAAGAGTATAAAACCCGGGCGGAGAATAACAGGGTACGCAAGGGAACCATAACTGCTCCCCGTGGGGCTCTTCTCGATCGAAAAGGGCGTGAACTTGTAACCAACCGTCCATCTTTTAATATTGTTCTTGTGCGTGAAGATTCCAATGATGTTGATAAGCTTCTCAAACAATTATCTTCAGATCTTAATGTTGATATCTCTGTACTCTGGGGAAAAATCAGAGAGGCTGGCAATACTCCCCGCCATATTCCCATCCGTCTGCTGGAAGATGTAAATTGGCAGACACTTGCCTATGTGGAAAATCATAATCAGGAATTCCCGGGTATCCGTGTTGAGGCAATTCCTTCCCGGGTCTATCATTACGGAGATCTTGCTGCCCATGGAATTGGTTACCTTGGTGAGATAAATAAAAAGGAACTGGCTGCTCGGGATGCAGATATTTATCAGGGCGGTGATCTTATTGGCAAGATGGGATTGGAGCGATTGCGGGAAAAAGATCTTCGTGGTGAAAAGGGTGTCAGTTTCACTGAGGTGAATGCCAGAGGCTTTGAACAGCAACTATTAACAGATGTGCAACCGCTTCCCGGTAATGATATCCAGTTGACGATTGATGCGGAGCTGCAGCAGGTAGCTGAATATTTGATGGATGCTGGTGAGAAAGCTGGTGCGGTTGTGGCCATGGAAGTAAAAACAGGACGGGTGCTGGTGGCTGCTTCCAACCCTGTACTTCCCATTGGTCAGTTTGTGGGAGGGATATCGCATAAAAACTGGAATGCCCTTCTGGAGAACCCCAAACATCCGCTGATTAATAAGGTTGTGCAGGCGATGTATCCGCCTGGCTCAACATACAAAATGATCACAGCCATGGCGGGACTGGCCATGGGAGTGGTTGATCAAAATACGGTTCTCTATTGTCCCGGTCACTATTCTTTTGGCAACAGGCGTTATCATTGCTGGAAGCGTGGTGGGCATGGGGCAGTGGATTTGAAACGGGCAATTTCCGAATCCTGCGATGTCTACTTCTATCAGGTTGGGCTGCGTGTTGGGGTTGATAAGCTCGCAGAATTTGCCAATAAATTCGGACTTGGTCATAAGTCGGGGATTGAGTTGGAACATGAGAAAAAAGGGCTTACTCCCACCAAGGAGTGGAAAAAGAAAAGACATGGTCAGAAATGGCAGGATGGGGAGACATTATCCGTCGCCATCGGTCAGGGATTTAATCTGGTGACTCCGCTGCAGATCTGTCTGATGACTGCAACAATTGCCAATGGCGGGACACAGCTCTTACCGCAACTCATTCAAAAAGTAACAAGTCCCGAGGGGGATGTGCTGGAACAGTTTGAGCCGCAAGTGGTCACTGAACTGGGAAAAGAAAAACGATTTCTCGGCCTGATCCGTGATGGAATGAGAGAAGTTGTCCAGGGAAAGCGGGGAACCGCCAGAAAAGTTCGTATCAAAGGGGTGACTATTGGCGGGAAAACGGGAACAGCTCAAGTTGTGCGTTTGAAGCAGTATAAGCATTTGAAAGAAGAAGATATTCCCTATAAATTTCGCGATCATGCCTGGTTTACCTGCTTTGCTCCGGTGGAAGACCCGGAAATTGCAGTTACTGTACTTGTTGAACATGGTCTGCATGGTGGTTCTGGTGCAGGTCCAGTTGCCAGAGCAATCTTGGATAAATATTTTGAGGGGCGGTTACCGCTGTATGCAGAAGAGACAAAAGAAAATGAATAAAGAGGAAATCTGATGATTCGTGTGGATAGGAGATTTCTTCATAATTTTGATTGGGTCCTGCTCTTGTTTCTTGGTGCGGTGAGCGGGATGGCGCTGCTCAATCTGTATAGTGCCTCCTACCCTCCAGTTTCCTGGGGCATGCCCCCGTATATTAAACAGTGTTATCTGTTTCTTATGGGTTTGGCTGCCATTCTTGTTATTCTTACTTTTGATTATGAAGAGCTGCATTCCTGGAATTATCCCTTTTACATATTTATTGTCATACTCCTTTTGATTGTTCTTTTTGCTGGAAACAGCGCCGGAGGTGCGCAGCGCTGGATTAATCTGGGATTTTTTAAATTGCAGCCATCGGAACTTGCTAAACTGATGCTGGTGATAACTCTTGCCAGCTATTATTCCAGAAAAGAAGTTGATGGAGGATATGGACTGAAAGACCTGGTGACTCCTGTTGCTCTGACGGGACTTCCTTTTGTATTGATACTCAAACAACCGGATCTGGGCACAGCCCTGATGCTTCTTATCATCTTTATATCGATGACAGTCTTTGCCAGAATTAGTTGGCAAACCTATCTTGTGGGCATAATACTTGGTGGCGGGGCAACTGTTCTGGCCTGGTTTTATGTGTTGAAGCCCTATCAGAAACGGCGTATTGAGACATTGCTGGATCCTGGAAAAGATCCAATGGGACAAGGCTATCAGATCTTGCAGTCAAAAATTGCTGTGGGCAGTGGTGGTAATTTTGGCAAGGGCTATCTTGAAGGAACCCAGGGCCATCTTCATTTCCTCCCCGAGCGTCATACAGATTTTGCATTTTCAGTATGGGGAGAAGAGTGGGGCTTTTTCGGCAGCCTGTTCTTTCTTGGAGTCTATTTCTGTATGCTGTTCTGGGGCCTGTATATAGCCATGAGTGCCCGAGACCGTTTTGGTGTGTTTCTTTCCTTTGGTGTGGTGGTTTTGATCTTCTGGCAGGCCGTTATCAACCTTCTTATGGTATTGGGCCTTTTGCCGGTTGTTGGTATCCCGTTACCGCTGGTTAGCTATGGCGGTTCCTCACTGTTGACGACTTTACTGGCCCTGGGGATTTTGATGAATGTGAGGATGCGCCGTTTTCAGATAGGACAGAAAAAAGAGAAATAGAAAGAGTGATGAGATTCATACTGTATTCTCTGATCTGATGGTTCAGAGGACGCTTGCTTGTAATTCATTCAATCATATAACTGACGAGGAGCGGGATGGTATAGTCATAAAAAAAGCTTCCTCCTGCCGGATGGCAGGAGGAAGCTTTTTTTGTATCTCTACTCGTTTGAGGCCAGTTATGGTAGGTTTGATTTATTCTGCAGGAGCAGCATCGTTGTCGCTGTTTTCCGGGGCCTCCAGAGCCTCAGATGTGTCAGAAGGTTCGGGAGTTTTGGCTAACAGTTGGTCCCGTTCTTCTGTGAGCGATGTCAGCTGAGTTTCCAGGGTGACGATCGCTTCCTGCTTTTCGTTAAGAGTTGTGTCCTGCGCCCGTTTCTTTTCGGTGAGAGCAGTAAGTTGAACGTCTGCAGCCTGAATTGTCTCCGCTTGTTCGCTTGCAAAAGCCTTTGCTGCGGCCACTTCTTCGATCAGTCTTGCTACTCTTTCTTCCTGCTGTTTGTCTTCCTGGTTTTTGTTGGCCAGTTCGTTTGCAAGTTGTTCGTACTCGTTTCTGAGGGAGGTCGACTGATCTTTTGATGCGGCAAGGGCCAGTGCAGATGACTCTATCTCCTGCGTAAGTGAGAGGCGAGAACTTTCCTCATTCTTCAATGCTTCGGCACTATTTGTCAGTGAATCGTTAAGCAGGACAGCTTGCTGCAGAGCATTTTCGAGGTTTGATTTTGTGAATGCCAGATCAGCATTGAGAGATTCTGTCAACTTCAGGAGCTCACTATTGGTTGCCTGGGCAGTTTTCAGGTCATTTGTCGTCGCTATATTTTCTTGCTTTGCTGTAGTTAACTTATTCTCCAGTACAGTGATACGCTCGTTTAGGGGAATAAGTGCCTCCTGACCTTCCTGTATTGCGGCGGAGAGTGCATTTTCTTTTTCCAGGAGTGCATTCTGCAGTCCTTCGATAAATGCAATTTGCTCATTAATGCTGGTGCGCAGCATGGTATTGGTGCTCTCCAGTTGTTTCATTTCGCTAGCTGCTACAGAACCAGCTTCTGTTTCAGGGGCTGTGTTTTTTAGGACTGCGGTGATGGCTCCATTCTCTGCATTTGTTCCTACCGGGGCGGACCCGGTCAGCTGTTCTACTTGATCAGTGAGATGGGCAACGGCTTCTGTCTTTGCAGCCAGTTCATTGAGAAGAACACTACGGTTCAGTTGGTCACTGGAACGCGATGTTTTGAGACTGGCTATCTCTTTTGTTGCCGTCTCTATTTTTTCCCTATAAAAAATAATTGTCTGATCTTTTTGTTCAAGGTTAAGCAAAAACTGCTTCATCTCTTCTTCTTTTTGAGCGAGCAGTGTATTTGTGGCCTGGAGTTCGTCCTGGGCTTGAGAGGTAAGCAATTCTGAAGAGAGCTGGTTTTTTTCTTTTTCTTCCAACAGAGCTTGTTGCTGTGTGTGGTTTTTTTGAAGTTGCTCAAGTTTTGCCAGATGATTGGTAGAGTTTTCCAATTCCTGCTGCAGTTGTTCTTTTAATTCTTCTACCTGTTGCAGGTAGGTATGTTTTTCACTTTCTATTGTGCTGATTTGATTGTTCTGTTGTGAGATTTGGTCATTTTGGGTGGTGACAAGTACAACAGACTCTTCAGCAGTTCTCAATTTTTGTTCAATATCAGAAATTATTACATCCTTTTTTTGGATGGTATTCTCAACATCCTGCAGGTCTAGTGTCAGTTGAGCACTTTTCTGCATTGAAAAAACAAGAAACATGACGGCAATAGAGAGAGCAAGAATAGAACTGAATATGATTTTAGCTGTTGATCCCACAACGGTTTCCCCCAAAATAAATAAGTTCACAGGCTGTTCGAATGACGAACAACTGAATAGATAACAGAAGATATACTACTTTTAGACTAGCGATAAGCTGTCTTAAAAGCAATAGAAAGTTATTTAATTCTCTTCAATAATTGTAGTCGATCACTGGAGAGTAAAAATGGGAGCAGGGTTCACTCTCATTTTGAGGTCCTGCTGTAAACTCCTCCAAGATCAAAAAATATAACCTTACAAGGTACATATCTTCCGCAAAAACAGTGTGCTTAGAAATAAAGCATCCATCCATTACAAACCACTGATCGGTTGCTAAAAGTAAAGGCCTGTTGCGCTGGAAACACTCTTCTTCAGATTAGCCGTCATCCCCTGATTTCTACTAGGAAGCTGTGGAGTTGTCCCTGGATAGCGGATGTTTGTTTACTCAGATTGGCCATCTTTTCTAAAACCTCTGTTGTTGCTTTTTCTGTCTGGCTTGTTGCATGGGATACCTCTGTCATTTTCTCAGAAACTTCCCGTGATCCATTTGCCGCTACTTGAGTGGATTCTGCAATCTCACTTGTGGTTGTTTCCTGCTGACTGACTGCTGTATAGATATCTGTTCCGATACTATCGATTTCTGTAAGGACAGAACTTATACCCTGTACCGCTTGCACAACTTCTCTGGTTGATGTCTGGATCCCTGTTACCTGACTACTGATCTCTTTAGTGGCAACTGTCGTTTGGGCGGCCAGTGCTTTTACTTCGCTGGCAACAACTGCAAATCCCTTTCCTGCATCTCCTGCTCTGGCTGCCTCTATTGTGGCGTTTAAGGCGAGCAGGTTTGTCTGCCCGGCGATGTCTGATATCAGGTCAACCACGGTATTGATGTTGACAGAGCTTTTGGCAAGTTGTTCTGCCATGGTATTGGTTTGCTCAATAGATATTACGGCCTGTTTGCTTACTTCGGCAGAATTATCGACCTGTTCACTGATTTCAGCAACGGTGGTGGTTAATTTCTCGGTGGCTTCTGCAACCGTTTGCACATTGTTTGCCATCTGGTGGGATGAATCCATCACGCTCTCTGATTCTTCAATGGATTTTTTTGCATATTCTGCCATGAGCAGCACAGATTCCTGAACGGAATCAATTTCTTTAAAAAGTGACTCCATTATTTTCTCTATGGTTGATTCAAAATCATCAGCCAAGCTGGCAATGGCCTTCTCAAGACGATCTCGTTCCTGACTGTTTTCTTTAAAAACCGTAACCGCGGCTGCCATCTTCCCAATCTCGTCCAATCGTCCCATTGCCGGGATCTGAACATCCAGATCTCCGCCTGCAAGCCTGTTCATTGATTTGGTCATTGTTACCACTGGACCTGCAAGAGAACGTGCCATCAGAAAAGTGACGAGGAAGATCAGGCAAATCAGGCCCAACCCTCCTGTGAGTAGCATAACCTCCTGTGCCTGAATGGTTTCCTTGAGTGGAGTAAGGTCATAGGACAAAGAAAGGATTCCCCCCAGGCCGTCCAGGTCCCATCCGGGATGGCAGCGGATACAATCAGCATTCACTACTTGCGGGATATAGATATCGAGCTGATATTCCTGTTCTACCACAAGCTGTTTTCTGCTTTTAAGGAGGGTGGTAAATATATCTCTATCCAGTGCTTCTTTTGCATGATTGCTTTCGGAAGAAGATAAATCAAGAATACCTTTACGATTATAGAGGGCAACATTGAGAACACCGGGAACATCCTGCTGCTTTTGCAAGAGTCGTTCGAAATTCCGCATCTGACCACGCTCAAGGGATCCCTTTACCCCTTCATACAAGGAATGAGACAAGATCTCCACCGATTCGATATAGGAGCTTTTCAAGGTGTTTACATTTGATAACTGAAAGAGGAAAAGGCCACTACCCATAAAAAAGCAAAGAACCAGAGTGATGGAAAGAACCAGCTTTCTGGTGATGGAGAACGCTTGAAAAGTTTTGAATATACGCATGATTTCTATCCGTTTATATGAAAGTTTTGCTTATAGTAAATAACTCAAGTGGTCTTCAGTGGTTTTTCATGTTTCGCTGCGGCTGGTAAATCCTGGTTCGGCCATGCCGGTTTTAATGACATTTTGCACCTTGTGAATTCGTAGGTGCAGGGTTCTTTCTTATCACTACCTTATTCTATAAAAGGGGAAATCTTTTTTATGGGCAAAATGTGGTGAGGCACAGCCAATACAAGGGGCGTTGGCATCAACACACCATGTGGTGCCATTATTCCACCAACGTGTTGGGCAATCTGCTTTTGTCTCAGGTCCTAAACAGCCGAGCTTGAAGAGGCATCCGTCATCCCCTAGTTTTTCAGCAAAGATCTGTTCCTGGAAGG
>JAOZKX010000346.1 GCA_029935135.1 Desulfocapsa sp. | reverse complement strand
AAAGAAAACAGTCCTTCTTGAAACAAACGGTTCTCTTGCTCTCAACACCCTGCCCCCTGAGGTAATTTCTATTATCGATGTAAAATGTCCTGACAGCGGCTCAAAAGATTCTTTTTATCTGGATAATTTAGAGTTTATCAAACAGCGTTTACAAAAAAAACATCATTCCTGTGAATTAAAGTTTGTCCTCTCATCAAAGAATGACTACTTATGGGCAAAGGATTTTGTTACTCAACACAGACTGATCGGTCAGCTGCCTATTCATTTTTCACCGGTTCAGGAGAGAGTCAAGGCAAAAGAACTGGCTCAATGGATTATGGACGATGGCCTGGCGGTCAAATTACAAATACAGTTGCATACCATACTCTGGCCTGATATCACGCGTGGCGTTTAAGACTATCATAATGCAACCTTATCCCCTTACACATTACACAAAAGACTCATGAAAGAAACAATTGGCGTAGATGATGCTGTGGGCATGGTACTCCCCCATGACATTACCGAAATCGTAAAGGACAAGTTCAAAGGGCGTGCCTTTAAAAAAGGGCATATCATCCGTAAAGAAGATATCGAGCATTTAAAGCGCCTGGGCAAAGAGCATATATATGTTTTGACCCTGACAGATGCGGAGATCCACGAAAATGAAGCAGCACGCCTACTCGCTGACAGCCTGGCAGGTTCCGGCTGTGAGTGCTCCTCTGAGCCGGTGGAAGGGAAAATCGCCATCAAGGCCGCTCGTGATGGAATTTTAAAGGTAAATGAAGAGGCCCTGTTTCAGTTCAATATGCTGGGCGAAGTGATGTGCTCAACGCTGCAGACCAATACACCGGTAAAGGCAGGAGAAACCATCGCCGGCACCCGCCTGATCCCCCTTATCTCCAGCCGTGATATCGTGATGCAGGCCGTTGCCATAGGTGAAAAGAACAGTCCTATCCTTGAAGTCAAGGAACTACGAAAGGCCAAGGCCGGACTGATCATTACCGGTAACGAAATTTTTTCTGGAAAAATCGAGGACAAATTTGAAAAGGTACTGCGGGAAAAACTTACCGACATCGGTTCTGAGGTAATTTCGGTCACTTTTGCCCCTGATGATATCGACACAATCAGTGAAGCAATTACCGCTGCCATAGCAGGCGGTGCAGACCTGATTGTCACATCAGGCGGTATGTCTGTGGATCCGGATGATGTAACCAGGCTCGGCATTGCCAAAGCCGGGGCCGCAGACTCCTGTTATGGTACTCCTGTCCTGCCCGGTGCCATGTTTTTAAGTGGCCACATTGGAGATGTACCCATCCTCGGCCTTCCTGCCTGCGGCATGTTTCACCATATCACTGTCTTTGACCTTATTCTGCCACGAGTACTGAGTGGTGAAACCATCAGACGAGAGGAATTTGCCAGGATGGGACATGGCGGACTCTGTCGTAACTGTAAACGATGTCAATATCCTGTATGTAATTTTGGAAAATAAGATGACACAAAATCAAAAGCCCCTCCACTGTAATATTACGGTTACAGCTCCTGCTTCCGCCTGCCAGCTCCTTGCTGAAACCAGTGGCCTGCCCAAGGGGCGTATCAAAGATGCCATGATCAAAGGTGCCGTCTGGCTGAAACGCGAAGGAAAAAAGGAACGCCGCCTGCGTAAAGCCAAGTATGCCTTACAGGCCGGGGATTTTCTGCAGCTCTTTTATGACCCGCAGATCCTTTCCCAAAATGCCCCTGAGCCCTTCTGTATTGAAGAAACAGCCGACTACAGCATCTGGTTTAAACCACCATGGCTACTCAGTCAGGGTAGTCGATATGGTGACCATTGTTCACTGCTGCGCATAGCGGAAAAGAACAACAGAGATATCAACTACAAACTTATCCATCGGCTGGATCGTGAGGCAAGCGGCTTGATGATACTTGCTCATCACAGCAAGGCCGCCCATCTCCTCTCAGAACTCTTTCAGGAAAACAAAATCCTTAAACGCTATTTTGCCGAAGTATGGGGAACACCAGCAATAGCAAACAATGGATTGAAACTGACAGCAGCGCTGGACGAGAAAACAGCCTGTACAGAGATTCTTTCTCTTATTCCTGGAGAATCAAAAGAAAGCTCCATACTGGATATTCGTCTGCACAGTGGACGGTTGCATCAGATTCGCAGACATCTTGCCGATTGGGGCCATTCGGTCCTTGGCGATCCTGAGTATGGCAACAAGGGTAAACACAAGAAAGGAGCCGAGCTTCGCCTGTGTGCCTGGCAGCTCAGTTTTCTCTCACCTTTTGATAAGAAGGAAAAATATTATCAGATATCCCAGAGATTTCTGCCAGGCTATTTCAAATCTGTTTTAAAGGAAATTAAAGCAAATCCAAAGACTCTCTAAAAAAACAAGCTATTGCATCTCTTTTAGCAATGGCTTTGACGGAGGGTGATAACACCAGTGCGAGGCTTCCCATGGTTCCCCATTGGGATTGTTTTCCGGGTAGGTCTCTACAAACCCGTAATTGCCAGCATTTTCCCCCAGCCACCGATATGCATCTGTATCAGCAAAGCGCCAATTACTTGGAGAAAAATCAGCAGCACGCCCCAGCACATGCTCCGAATATCCAGGTGGCGCCACAAAACGAGCAATTTCAGCAAAGCTCTTTCCTTTTTCCATCTGGCGTTTAAATATCTTCTTCTGATACCAGACACTTCTATAGCCTGAATCAATCAGCAGATGAATTCCATCCTCTTCTGCCTGTTCCGCCATGAGTACAAAGGCATCACGAGTATCTGTATGCAGGTAGATTTTGCCGTTATTTTTGACAAATTGTGGTGACACTAAAGAGAGACTGGAGGATATATCAGCCAGCGGCTCAATTTTTTTCCCCTGCCATAATGGTGGAACGACATATTCCTCGGAACCTATGCGGACTTTCTCAAGACGATACTCTTCATGGACAATCTTTGTTATGGTGGTAATCTGAACGACTTCGCTTTCTGTCTGTGCACAGGCAGAACCAACAAAAAGAAAGAGTAAAATAAGAGAGAAGTTAAGATATTGGCTGGTATCTAATGGTAGGGATATTTTTCTCATAATTCTTTATACTCTCAGTGACGCGAGAACAACAAAAGACTCAGCAAATGACCTGATCT
>JAOZKX010000345.1 GCA_029935135.1 Desulfocapsa sp. | reverse complement strand
CGTACACCACGACACTGGAAGAAAGAAGCTTCGGAAACATTATGGGTTCCTACTGTTCTTTCAAAATAGTGCATAGGGTATTTGGCAGATGCGCCATGAGGGAAAACACAGATACCATGGGCACCGTATTGGTCCTGAGTACTTTTCAGCTTGGAACCACATTCATCCAAGGCCTCTTTCCAGGAGATACGTTTCCATTTTGGTGCACCGCGTTTCCCAACATTCTTCATGGGGTATTTTAAGCGATCCACATCGTACAGAAGTTTAACGCCAGCGTTACCACGGGCACAAATTGCTGTGCCGTTATCAATGGATTTTGGGTTTCCTTCAAGTTTTATCAGTCTGCCGTCACGAACCTTACCGACCATCTGACAACGCCAGAAACACATTTCGCAAATTCCGCCGACTACAGTCTTGTCTCCAGAAGTTCCCTTGGCATCAAGGGCAGATTTGGAAACACCTGTGTTTGCAGAAACGACCTTAGACAGCGGTACCGCGGCTGCTGCCAGGGATGCTGTCTGAAGGAATTTACGCCTCGTTAGGTTGAAAGCCATCTTTGTCTTCCTCCTTAGTGAAAAAATCAATTAACATTACAATCACCCTGAAATACGGATGATGAGCTTCTTTAATAACCCTGGACGAAAATATTTCAAACCAGGGTCGGAAAAATCGTTTTAAAAATTCATCTTCACCGGCTATATCGTTTTCTTCAGCCATAAGTGAGAGAAATTCAAGTTCATGAATAAGATGATCAGGTAAATCTGCGTCCTTTTCCATGGCAAAGCCTTTTGTGTGATAAAAGGCAAGGGTATTGCCGGCAAAGGCGCCCTGTAAAGACTGGTCCATATAGACAGAACCATACGGTGGGGCAACAACATGGGGGACTCCATTGATAAAGAGTCGTGTGTATTCGACCTGCAGGTCTTCTATATAGTCATTGCTTTTTTCTATGGCCTGGCGAACCTCAACGCCCTCATCAATACCGCCAAGGGTGCCGAGCAGATTATAAAGAACATTGAAAAAATCTTGATTGGTCCATTCAGCATCAGGATATTGCATGCATTGGGAAAGAAATCGATAAACTGAAGCTATATCTTGAGAAGTATCTGATGTTGACATAGTGGTATATGGTAATAAAAATAAAAATAGAAGATGGCAGAAGAGTGTGTATCCCTGAACTTCTTCTAATTAAAGCTTAAATTCTTTATAAATAAGGCCTTTTAGAATGTAACAAAACGAAACAAACATAGCCAAGTGCAGGGGCTTTGTCAATAAATTGCTTAATTAATAATTGAAAGATCAGCAGCTTGAGAATGATTCGTATTCGTCTTCATGGCTTAATTAAAATGTCTATTATGATCCGGGCTTGCCAGTGATAAAATATATTCTTTTAATACAGGAAAGCTATTGCACGAATGGATTGATTGACGAATCAGTGAACTACCAGAAAAATCACGGAAGTAACGGCCTATTTGATTCCTGACATAAGCAAGAACTCTATTGGTATCCAGATGTTTCTCAATGAGTTCGAGATGGCGGTTGGCAGCAATCAGTATTGCATCAATTCCTTCAGGTCTACCTGCGGCACTAAATACCCATGGGTTTCCGAGGGCTGCGCGTCCAACCATCACTGCATCGCATGTACTCTCACGCATGCGATTAATCCCTTCGTCATAGCTCTTGATGTCGCCATTGCCAATAACAGGAATGGTCGCCCTCTCTTTTATCTGACGAATGATCTCCCAATCGGCTGTGCCGGAGAATCCCTGGGCCCATGTTCTTCCATGGATGGTTATAGCACTGGCACCAGCATCTGCACTCATGGCAGCAAATTTAAATGCAGTAATTGTTTGAGAGTCTATTCCTATGCGGGTTTTCACAGTAACTGGCACTGAAGAGTTGTTGACCACAGCGGTGATAATTTTTTCAGCAAGTTTGATGTCTTTCATCAGGGCAGAACCAGCACCACGCTTGGTTACTTTCCTCACTGGACAGCCCATATTCAGGTCAATGCAGTCTGGTTGGAATTCCTGTAGCAGTGCGGCGGCTTCACCGATGATATCAGGGTCTGCACCAAAAAGTTGGAAAGCTACCGGACGGTCGGCAGGGCAGGAGGCCAGCATCTTCATTGTTTTTTCCTGTTTGTAGATAAGTGCATGGCAGCTTATCATTTCGGAAACAACAAGAGAGGCACCATACTCACGGCAAAGCAACCTGAAAGGAAGGTCACTGTAGCCGGCAAGAGGTGCGAGAATAAATGGTGAATCGAGGGAACAACCTGCAATTGCAAACATTTTTTACTGCTGTTATTTTTTATGAAAAGGAGTAGTATATTTTGTTTTTTATAAGAGTCAGAAATAGTTTTTTAAAAAAAACAAATATACCATGGAGATCACAATGGCCTTGCAACTTACTATGCAATCCAAGGAATTGTCCAGTGAGGAATTAAACACCCTCAAAGAAATGCGCACCCGTTGTGCAAAAAATATTTTACTTTCCACAAGTCTTGCCGGTTCTGGTCATCCTGGAGGCTCCCTTTCATCGCTTGATATGCTCCTTGTTACTTATGGCTGCATAAAACATAATTGCGAAAATCCCCAGATGGAAGAAAGAGATCGGGTTATTATGAGTATTGGCCATGTCTCTCCCGGTGTATATTCAACGCTTGCCGAGTATGGCTACTTTAAAGAAGACGATTTCCTCAGCGGCTTTCGTCGCACTGGTTCCGGTTTTCCTGGTCATGTTGAACGAATCGTTCCTGGTGTAGAATGGGATACAGGTAACCTTGGCCAGGGACTTTCCACAGCCGTTGGTATTGCCCAGGGCTTTAAGACCAAAAATCGTGAAAACCGAGTGGTCTGTTTTATGGGAGATGGCGAACAGCAGAAAGGGCAGGTTGTAGAGGCAATTCGCTTTGCCAATAAATATGACCTCCATAACCTGATTGCCGTGGTCGATAGAAATCACCTGCAGATTTGTGGAACCACTGAAGAGATAATGCCGCAGTCCATTAGAAATCTATATGGAAATAATGGCTGGGATGTGAAATATCTGGAAGATGGGCATGATTACAATGCGTATTTCAAAGCATTTTCCGAGAGTTACATGAAAAAAAGCGGCAAGT
>JAOZKX010000344.1 GCA_029935135.1 Desulfocapsa sp. | reverse complement strand
CTTTTCTTGGGAGTACGGTCTCTTTTTTTTCTTTTTTCTGATCATTGACAGCAGGAAGCATAATCGTAAACAGAGTTCCTTTTCCTTCCTGGGATGTCACTTCAATCGACCCGCCATGCTTGATAATAATGGAGTGAACAATGGCGAGGCCAAGGCCGGTTCCCTTGTCACTGGTCATCCCCTTTGTGGTGAAATAGGGGTCGAAAATATTGGCTATATCATTTTCCGGGATTCCATGACCATGGTCTTGAATACGAATCTGTAGGTAACTGCCGGGCTGTAGCTTACTGTTTCCGGGATGCTGAACATTCTCACTGCTTATTTGTATGATTCCGCCTCTGGGCATGGCCTGGCGGGCGTTGATCACCAGGTTCTGCAGTACCTGGTTAATTTGATTGCTGTCGCAGGTTGCGGGCCAGAGCTTGTCGACAAAATTAAAAGCGCACTCCACATTAGAACCTCGCAGAGAAAAACGGCAGCATTCTTCCATAACCTCTTTTAACTGCACGGCCTTTGTTATTGGTGCCCCTCCTTTGGCAAAGGTTAAGAGTTGCTGGGTAAGGGTTTGGGCAAGAAGGCAGGCCTGGGATGCTTCTTTGAGAAGGGGGGTGACCTTATCGTTTTTATCCAGATAGTAGGTGGAGAGATCGATATTGCCGAGAATTGCTGCAAGGAGATTGTTGAAATCGTGGGCAATGCCTCCGGCCAGTACACCGACTGATTCCAGCTTTTTGGTCTTCAGCTTTTCTTCTTCCAGCCGTTCTCGTTGGGTAACATCATGAAAATACCAGATTCTGGCCAGATGCTCCTGCTGTTCATCATAAAGAGGCGCAGAGTAGCGTTCAAAAATCCGACCATCTTTTAAATGCAGACTGTCCATACTGGTTTTTTCAGGGTTCTCGTAGAGATATTGCACGCGGGAGATAAAGGATTTTGGGTCCACCAGCTGCTCAAGAACAGTCTTGAGCTGGATTTCATCGTCTTGCAGGGTGGCAATTTCCGGGCGGATGGACCACATTTCCTGGAATCGTGAGTTGGTGAGGAGGATTTTGTTTGTATGGGAGACCACGAGGATACCATCCCGTGTCGTTTCCAATTGACTTTGCAACACCGAATCACTGAAGAGGATCCTTTTTCGCTCAAGTTCGATAACCCTGCTTATATCACGAATGATTGCCCCAATATAGGTTCCCTCTTCTGTGTGGATGGCAAATCCTCGTACTTCAACATCCAGATAGCTGCCGTCTTTTTTCCGTAACCGAATTTCCCGGGGAGGCGGTGGGCTCTCCGGTGAAGCCTTTTTAATATCATCCTCGATCGTAAGCAGATCTTCGGGATGGGTGAGAGTGGCAGCAGGTGTGAGGAGAAGTTCCTCTTGACTGTAGCCAAGGAGCTTTTCACTGGCAGGATTAGAGTATATTATTTCTCCCCTCTCGTTGTTGAGATGGATAATGTCAGGAGAGGCGTCGCTGAGGGTTGTAAAAAAGATATCAAGTGCTGGTGGAGAAGATTTTCTGGACATTGCAAAAAAAAAGAAAAGTTAAATTAAAATAGTCACAATAATAATCGCTAGTGAAAGTGTAGCAAAATGGTCTAAGGATAGCCAATAAATTATTTCTTGAAAAGAATATTGTGCACAATGGTTTTCTTTGACACTGTGTGGTAACTTGTGATAAATTATCAGATACAAAATATGTTTATTATATCTTGTATCTATTTTGCCTTTTTCATTGGGGAAAAGGCTGTTTTTGTAAAGGAGAATTAACCATGGACGCAAAGGAACTGAAAAAGATCCTTGCTGGAATCGGAGTCGTCGGCCTTTTGGCTGGTGGCGGTGTAGCCGTTCCAGGTAGTGCCCGGGCCAGCGGCTGAGGCGGCGACCCCAGTGCAGTTGGCACTGAGAAAAAAGCGCATGCAGCAGGTAGTGGCTGAGGCGGAACTAAAGGCGACGCAGGTAGCGTTGCAGATAAAGCCGTTGATGGAGCTGCCGATATGGCAAAGGAAAAAATTGGTATGGGCGGAGCAGCAGATACCCATATCGATAAAGCCGCAGATAAGGCAAAAGACAAACTGCACAAGAAAGATGCAGAGCCTGCAGGAAGTGGCTGAGGTGGTAGTAAAGGTGGCGCAGGTGGCGCCGCTGATGATCACAAAGCTAAACCTGCAAGCAGCGGCTGAAGTGGTTGATAATTAAGTGCGGTCGCACTTGCTGAGTTTGTGAAAAGGTGGTTATGACGGATGTCATGACCGCCTTTTTTTTATGATTTTTCTTTTTTTATCAGGGGAATGATTACGACGGGGGTTATTTTGCTGGAGTTGTTTTTCCAGGATTCTCCGCTGTTTCATGCGTTCCGACTGTTTCCTGGCAACGAATATTTTTTCCCCGCTGTCACGGTGTAAGCCGGTGACATACATGGCGGTGGCCAGGGTTCCGGGGGTGGGAGTGAAGTCCTGGAACTGCCTCAGCTCAAGTTTTAATTGTTGCAGTGTTCGGGCCAGATTCTTTGTGTGTTCTTCTCTGCATCCCGGGTGTGAGGAGATGATGTAGGGAGAAAAATCAATTTTTTTATGCAGTTCCTTCGCAAGTTTTCGCCCCAGCTGCAGGAATTTTTTCAGTTCGGCATGGGATTCTTTGTGCATAAGCTGCAGAACCTCCGGGTCGGTATGTTCCGGGGCAATTTTGAGTGTCCCGGGGGTATGGGAGCGAATGATTTCTTTATAGAGTAGCGGCGTTCTGCTGAGCAGTTCCATACGCAGTCCGGAGGATATAAAGAGATGGCGTATCTTCGGCAGATTGCTGAGTTGTTTTAAAATGGCAAGGAAGCCTTTTTCATCAACCTGCAGATTTTTACACACCTGCGGAAAGAGACAATCATGCTGTCTGCAGGAACCAATTTTACAATGAACACCAAAAAGATTGGCTGTGGGGCCGCCCAGATCACTGATACTTCCCTTGAAATTACTCATTTCACTGACCTGTTGTGCCTCACGCAAGAGGGATTCATGGCTGCGACTGGTAATGGCGGGGCCCTGATGTCTGGTGATGGCGCAGAAAGAACAGTTACCGCAGCATCCCCGCACACTGGTCAGGGAATGTTGAATCATTCTGGCGGCAGGGACATTGGCAGAGA
>JAOZKX010000044.1 GCA_029935135.1 Desulfocapsa sp. | reverse complement strand
AACTTTGTTACCATGGACAGCTCTAAAACCGTTACTGTCCAGTTTGCAGCGACTCCTGTGGTTCGTTCAGAAACACGGGTGGATACCACCCAGGCATATTACACCAATGAAGAATGGGCCAATTTCAGCTCTGTTATCGGGACGAACCTGTTTTGCGAAGATGACGGTACGCTGCATATGGCCATAGTTGATAACTATGAGCTCTGGTATTACAAATCTACTGATAATGGGAAAAACTGGAATAAAGAAAATATAGCTGCTGGTCACAACGGTACGGTGAGATATGCGGTGATGACAGTGGACCCGAACGGCAAAGTCTTTGTCGGATTTACTGCCAATCCTGCATACGATTATGGCAATAATACCGTTGGTGGGACCAATGTGTACAGGTTTGATGTGCACAGTGTCAATAATGTTTCAGGTTCCTGGAGTGCTGTCAGTGATCATCATATCAGTGCCAGTGGTTTTGGCTACTTTGTTTCAGGAATGGCTGTTGATGGAAACAATGATGTCCACCTCTTTGCTACTCGCTATGGATGGCAGGCTCGGGGTGGGGATGCTCAGGAATGGGTTTGGGATAGTGGTGCGGCAAGCTGGGGGAGCAGCACTACCGTTTGTCATTTCAGTGTTGGCTCAAATAAAATCATCAGGTGGTACACGCCTGCCCTGGTAGATTCCAACGGTGATATTACAGTGTTTATGAAACGGAATACTGACAGTGATGATATCCTGTTTTATGTCAGTAACAGTGGAGGAAGTTGGGGAAGTCCTGTGAATATTGAGCCGAATATGGATGCCACCTGGAATGGACCGTCAACATTTGATGCTGCAATTGATCAGAATGATGTTATCCATTTAGTCTACAATACCAATAACAGCAGTGATCTGACCGAGACCATTTACTCAAATGATTTAGGTGCGACCACGGCTGTCGTCTATACAGGCACTGCGGAACAACGGTTTTATGACCTGAAAATACACAGTGATGCTGATGGCAACTTGACTGCAGTTCTACGAAGGGAAGGTGAGCCAACCGCTTTAATGAAAAAACCTGCAGATGAGGCGTGGGGTGCCGCAAGTACATTGCTTTCTGCAGCACCTGATGGGGATGTGTTTTATATCCTGGTTGCCCAAACAAATACTGCTGGCGGTTCGTTTACCAGTTGCAAGCTGGTCTATTTTGATTCTGAAGTTTTAGCACCAACCAGACCTGCAACACCACCATATGGACCATATGGAACATACTATATCTATTATAATGATCTTCTCGGCAAGATATTTCCATGGCCCATGTTCCTCCCTGCAATATTGGGGACGAGTATCCAGTAATGATTTTAAAAAAAGGAGATGTAGTGAAATATATTAACAGTCTTTGTCTTGTCTTTTGGATAACTATTGTCGGCCTGAGCAGTAATGCTGCAGCAGCTACGGTCGTCATAGATCCAGGTGACGGCGGAACATCTTTTAAGGAGAAGGTTTTTGTTTTTGATGATTTTAACGGGGAGAGCGCTGAGGCGCTGGGTGCACTTGAGTTTGTTTTTGCTGATGAAAAGTTTGGCACAGTTGTATTAAGGGATGATGCAATGTTAATTGCAGATTTAACCTTTACATTTAGCGATACGGCAAGTGGGTTTGTTTCTGTTACCAATGGTTCTCTTCGGGATGGTGATAATTTATTGGCAAGTGAAGATAGTGGCAGTAGCGGTGGTGGTAATAGCGATACTTTTAATGTGCGTTGGTATGATTGGAATGATCCTCTCATCGATGGATTTAAATTCTCCCGCATCTATATAAACAGTGTTCGATTCCGTTCTTACCCGGAAGGAACGACCATTGTGTCGGCTTCTTTGAAGCTACAGGTCTGGGGAAATGCCCATAATGGTACCATTGAAATTGGTCCTGCTTCTACATTTCCATGGACTATGTTTCTCCCGGCAATACTGGAGGCCGGCCAGGAGTAGAATCTTGCAGTATGCTGCAATGACGAAAAACCCTGCAGGAAATTTATTTCTGCAGGGTTTTTTTTATGGGATAACAGTTTGGCGATTACCCTACCGGGGGAAGCTCAAATTGCACTATAACTGGCAATTGAATGAATAGTTGATCGTTCTTGGAATTGCTTATCAGCGTTTGTTGCAAAGAGTCTCTGCTCACATATTATTCCCTGCTGATGCTATATTTTTTGATCCTGTAACGCAGTGTATTCCTGGTAATCCCCAATGCTCTGGCCGCTTCTGACTGGTTCCAGTGACAGTCCTGGAGGACTGTGACAATGAGTTGCCGCTCCCTATCGTTGAGGTCTGTTGACTCTTCTCCTCTTTGTTTTGGGTTGGCTGTGTTGCCTGAGCAAATAGAGGAGGGCAACTGTGTCGGAGTAATGGTATTTTCCCCATCACAACTGAGCACGGCCCGTTCGATAACATTCTTTATTTCTCTCACATTTCCCGGCCATGGATGGCTGTGCAGAAGGACGATACTTTCCGGGGCGAAGTTTATTTGTTCTTTCTCCAAATTCTTACAAAACAGTTGCAGGTAATGGTCCAGGAGAAGTTGCAGATCTTCTTTGCGTTCCCGTACAGGAGGCATATGTAGGTGAACCCTGTTCAGGCGGTAATAGAGGTCCTGGCGGAATGTTTTTTCGTTAATCATCCTGGAAAGATTCTGGTTACTGGCAGACACAATTTTAACCTTAATCGTTGTTGCTCTGTTGGACCCAACCGGAGTGATCGATTTTTCCTCTACTGCATGGAGGAGTTTTGGCTGCAGGTCCAGAGGGAGGTCGCCTATTTCGTCAAGAAATATGGTGCCATGGGCCGCGCTGGCAAAGGCCCCCTCTCTACTCGTTGTGGCACCGGTAAAGGCCCCTTTGACATGGCCAAAGAGCTCACTTTCTATTAAGTCTGCAGGGATGGCTGCGCAATTGACTCGGATAAATGGACCTTTGGCATGCCTGGAGGCCCGGTGGATTGCCCTTGCCGCCAATTCTTTTCCCGTTCCCGATTCGCCACTGATTAGAACAGAGCTGTCGGTTGCGGCAAAGATTGAAATGTCATGTTGCACTTTTCTCATAACTGCAGAGGAGCCAAGCAGCTCCCTTGTGCTATCTGTCCGGGAGGGATTGGATACGAGTGCTTTTTCTACAATAGAGAGGAGTTTGTCGTTGTCTACCGGTTTGGTCAGATAGTCAAATGCTCCGTCTTTCATGGCTGAGACGGCTGTTTCCACAGTGCCGAATGCCGTAAGGATAACAATGGGTATCTGCGGCGCATGCTTTTTACCAAAGGCGAGCACTGCCAAGCCGTCGACCGGTACCATCTTCAGGTCTGTAAGGACTGCATCGGGCTCTTCCTGCTGCCAGGCTGCAATTCCTTCCCGGCCGTCAGCGGCAGTCTGCACATTATAGTCAGCGCCCTGAAGTACCAGCTGAAGGATTCGTCGAAGCCTGTCGTCATCCTCAATAAGTAAAATCTTCTTTTTCATGGCCTTATGCTTCCTGTTGCTTTGCAGGTCTATGGTGAAAGGGCAGGCGGATGCTTACCACGGTGCCACTCTCTGTATTGTTTTGAATGGTGATGGAGCCGTGATGTGCCTGAATAAGTTGTCTGCAGACAGGCAGTCCCAACCCCAGACCCTGCTTTTTTGTTGAGAAAAAGTTTTTAAAGACATCATCCAGAAGTTCCTGTGGGATGCCTGGGCCTGTGTCGCTTATCTGGATCAGTGCCATCTCCTTATCTTCTCGCAGAGAACATGCAATTTCTCCCTTCTCTCCCATGGCTTCTTCACTGTTGCGGATCAAGTTAAGCAGGATTTGTCCAATCTGGCTTGGGTCGGCATACAGTTGTGGCATATGGGGTCGGATATCACATGCAATCCGGATACCGGGGTGATGGTCTGTTGATCGTTGCCACTTGTCGATAAGGGCAGGGATGCTTGTCTGTAGGTCGATTGCCTGGATGTCAGGGGAGCGGTGTCTGGCATGGCCCAGCAGGCTGTTGATGGTCAGATTGAGGCTATCCACTTCCTCTATGATAAACGAGAGCATCTCCTCTGTGATTTCATTGCTGTGTGGGCCTGTGTTTAGATGCTGGGCAGAGCTGCGGATTACTGCCAGGGGGTTCTTGAGTTCATGGGCCAGAACTGTGGACATCTCGCCGATGGTGGCCATCTTTTTCTGCTGCAGCAGTTGCTCAAAGAGTTCTTCCTGTTGGATTTTACTTTTGGCAAGTGAACCATAGCGAAGACTGTTTTCCAGGGCAATACCGGTATGGTTGGCAAGTGTTGCAAAAAAGTGGGTGTCCTCATTAGTGAAGAGCCGGCCGTTGATCTTAAAACCTATAAAAAGCAGACCGATAAGGGAACTACTGCCGCGCAATGCAAAGACTGTACTGTAACCAGCCAGTCGGATTGCTTCCAGTTCCTGTGACAGTTGCGGTTTGCCGGTAATGGTATGACAATGGAAGTAGCTTTTTTCCTCTGTAAGGGTTTTGACGAGTTCACTGTTGCGCCATTTTTCCGGGTCAAGGATGCTCTGCCCTGAGGGAGGGACTGGCTCTCTGCCGTCAAGGATGAGCATGGCCGCACGGCGAATGGCAAATTGCTTTGGGATATCTCGTTTTACTGCCTGGATAAGTTCGGGGATATCAAGGGCTGTACTGATTTTACGACTGAGTTTGCGGAAGAGAAGCGGTGAAATGGGTTGGTTGCCAAAGATGACCCGATCGATTGTTTTTTGTAAGCGACCAGCCAGGGGATTGAAAAAGGCCACCACCACGACCAGAAAAACCAGGAAAAGCTGTTCCGAGAGGACCTGATCCTGCCAGAGCCATCTCTTTAAGGCAATGAGAAAGAGTGAATAGAGGACTGTGAAGGAGACAATCAGCACAATATAGGCAAGAACCTTGCTGATTATCCTGTCCACCTGAAAGAGGCGGTAGCGGAGGAGGGCAAAGAGGTAGGCCATCGGCAGAAACAGGAATGTGAGAATAACTGTACGAAAGTGGATCAGTGGATGGTCGATAAGCAGGTTTGGCAGCAGGTATAAGAAGAAATAGGGGCCAAAGGAAAGCCAGTATGCGGCCAGGGGCAGTTTTATCTGGTTTCTGGCCGGTGAAGGGGGCAGCTTAAAGACATCCACCGTGTGTTTTACAAAGGTGGCGAGGATAATTACGGGCAGGAAGATATTGCGTAAGCGCTGCAGCCATGGCCAGAACTCAGGGCTTAACCCGGCTGCAAACAGGGCACCGCCAATGGCCATAACTGGAGGGAGGAGGTAAAACAATACTGCTGCCTGGGGGTGATTTATTAAGAGATCCCGCTCCACAGGAAAACGCCAGGCAAAGTGGATCCATGCACCGAAGGCAAACCAGTTACTAAGAGCAATACAAAAAAAACTCATGGAGATAAGCATCGGGTCCATTATTCCTGCATGGGATACCAGGGTGGAGGCCAGAGACGATGAAAAACCGCAGAGCATAAGAAAAAAGAGGCGTGTATTGAGGCTTGGCGGGGCATAGGAGGCGGCAATTATTGCCAGGGTCAGAAAAACAGTGATAAGGAGAAAATGGGGCCATACCAGGAGAAGAAAGGAGGACAGGCAAAATGCCTTTGTTTGCAGAGGGAGTGTAACTGTCTCTTCGTTGCGTTGCAGGGTGATGCTCTTTTTTGAGCTGGAGTCTTCCTGCAGCACCAGCTGGCCCAGCACTTTTGGGTAGGGGATCGTGTTAATGGCAACAATTAAATCACCAAGCTGCACCGAAGTATGCTGTTTGCCTGTGATGTGGGAGACCCATAGTCCACTTTGTGTTTTGTCGACTTTGAAGCCGGGGGTTCCATAGAGGAAAATAGATACAGAGAAAAACAGGGTAAGGAATAGTGGGATCGTGACAATGCTGAGGAGTGTTTTGCGTGACATAATGTATAGATAGACCCTGCAATTCGTAACTCTGGAGAAAAGTTAGGCAAAAGAAAGCAGATTGTGGCTGATATCGTTTGCCTTATAAATGTTTACATCAGATGCAGAAGTTCCTGGATTACTCTGTCTGCGCCTTCGCCTATCTGATCGACCCGGGCATTTAACATATAGCATGGTGTTGTGACGACTTTGCGTTCTTTGTCCACGACGATTTCGGCCTGCAGAGTTGTCTGGTGGCGTCCACCCATGGCTTCGATATTTTTGATGGTTGCAGGATCCTGGCCGACAGTGAGCAGCACATTGTCCATGATCTGTGACAGAATGGCAGGGGCAATGCAGAGGGCACCAATGGGTTTATGTTGTTCGGCCATGGCCGTGATTGCCTTTTCCACATCCTGATTGATGCTGCAGTTGGGGCCGTCAAATGCATAAGTAGAAAGGTTCTTCGCGGCACCAAGACCTCCAGGAAGTACCAGCGCATCATGTGCTGATGCCTGAAACTGGCTCAGGTCTGTAATATCACCCCTGGCAATGCGTGCCGATTCAATAAGTACATTTCGTTCCTCATCCATCTCCTTGCCACTGATATGGTTGAGTACATGGTGCTGTTTGATATTGGGGGCATAACACTTGTAGTTTGCCCCGTTTTTGTGAATTGCCCAGAGGGTGAGGGTTGATTCATGGATTTCAGCACCGTCCTGATTACCGCATCCAGAGAGGATTACTGCGATTGATTTTTTTGCCATCTTCAGTCTGTCTCCAGTATGAGGTGAAATATTTCCGGCAGATTCCTGAATTTTTCATCATAATCAAGGCCGTAGCCAATAAGAAATCCTTTGGGGATCGCAAAGCCAAGATAGTCTATATTGGTTTGATGTTCACGGCGTTCGGCCTTGTCAATCAGAGAGCAGACACGAACTGAGGCGGCACCCTGATCTATAAAATGATTTACCAGCCATTGCATGGTCAACCCCGTATCAATAATATCTTCCACCAGCAATATATGGCTGTCTTTGACAGGGGAGTTGGGGTTGTTGACCAGACTTATTTTTCCGGAAGAGGATGCGCCCCCTCCGTAAGATGAAACCTGGATAAAATCTGTGGCAAGGGGGATGGAAATGGCGCGAATCAGGTCCGCCATAAAGATGAATGCACCTTTGAGGACACCGATAACCAGAAGCTCCTGGTCCTGATAATCTCTGCTGATTTCTTCGCCCATCTCCAGGACGCGGTTCTGAATTGTTTGTCTGTCGAGTACAAGTTCTTTGCTGTTGGATTGCATGATGGCGGTATTGTTAGAGGAATGGAAAGGGATTCTTCTTCATGTGGGTATTGTAAGTTCTGCTTAAAGTCAAGGGAAAATGGCCTGTTGGGATGGAATGTTGTCCCAATGGGCTGTTTCACCCTTGCATTTTGTTGACAAAAACCTCCTCTTCCGTTAGATTATAAGTTTCATTTATGGAAAGTATCAATTAACATGGTGGCTCGGGTAAGAGTTGCCATGGGAATACTTTAGTGCCTCACTCCTGAACTCCTGTCATAAAAAACAAGAAAAGCAGGAAGGTTAATTGCAATTGTATTGTTATGTTATACCGCCAAGGCACTTATACCCCTCAGGTAAGCGATAGACTCCGAGGGGGTACTGAAAAGAGTACCGGCTTATCGTTTATCACCGGTGTTAGAAGAATACTTACACGAGTTCATACTAATTATGGGAAAGTCACCAACTACACTTGATTCAGCTTTTAATGGAGATGTCGTTGCGCTTCCGGGCGGAGAACATCTTAACAGTTGTTTTGCTTGCGGAGCATGCAGCGGAATTTGTCCGGTCAGTCAGGCCATTCCTGAGTTTGATCCACGAAAAATCATCCATATGATTCGTATGGGCATGAAGGAGCGTTTGCTCACCTCGGATATGCTCTGGTACTGTTCCGGATGCAGATCCTGTGTTTTTGTCTGTCCGCAGGATGTCAGTTTTGCCGACATTATGGGCGCAGTGTCCAAGCTTGCTCTGAAAGAAGGCTATGTCAGCGAAGATGATCTGGTGGAGAAAGGAAAGGCTGCAAGGGTGGAGCGTGATCTCTGTGTTGCCTGTCTCACCTGTGTTCGTACCTGTCCATGGGAAATCCCTTTTATTGATAAACAGGGCGTTGCCACCATTGATGTGGAAAAATGTCGGGCATGTGGAATATGTGTTGAAGAATGTCCTGCAAATGCGATTACCTTGAAAGAATCTCAGGATGAACGGTTAATAGCCGCCTGTGGTGTTTAATATAATAGCTTTTTTTTTAGATTGATTCGACCGTTGCGGTCGATTTGATTTTCTTACTGTAGAAGAGGATAGAGATGAGTTTTGATCCAGCCATAACCTTGTTCAGTTGCCATTACACTTCTCAGCAGAGTTGTGCCGAAGAGGGCAGCGAGTTGGAAAGCCTGGGGTTTCCCCAAAGTATTAATCTGGTTCGGGTGCCGTGTACCGGCAAGCTTCAGGTAACCACCTTACTGAATGCCTTTGAAGAGGGCGCCGATGGTGTCTATGTGGTTGGCTGCCCCGAAGATGGTTGTCATAATGTGAAGGGAAGTGCCCGCGCCGCCAAGCGTGTGGAGGCCGTTCGTGAGGCCCTTGTGGAACTCGGTGTTGAGGCTGGACGGGTGGAGATGTATCATTTGCCCCGTGGCCTGCATCCTGAGTTTGTTGAAAAGGGTAAAGAGATGGACAGCCGTATTCGTGATCTTGGCCCCAGCCCGTTTAATGGCTAGGGCGTATCTGGAATTGTACCGAACGGAAGATGTGACTTCTGTTAAGATAGAGAGGAGTAGAGTGAAATGATTGTCGCTGAACGAAAACCCATGGCAGAAATTGTGGAAATGGTGAAGGACTGTAAAAAGGTTCTGGTTCTTGCCTGTCGCGGGTGTGTTACTGTTTGCTCCGCTGGTGGCGAAAGAGAGGCTGATATTATTGCCTCGCTCATTCGTCTTGGTGCGAAAAAAGAAGGGAAGAAAATTGAAACGATCACTGCCAGTCTGGTTCGTCAGTGTGATCGTGAATATATCGATGAAATTGATCAGTGGAAAGGTAAGTATGATGCTGTTGTTTCCACTGCCTGCGGGGTTGGTGTCAACTTTATCTCCAATCTGCGAAAAGATACCATGGTCTATCCTGCCTTGAACACGACCTTCTTTGGCGGATCTGCCGAACAGGGTGAGTGGACAGAGCAGTGTGCCGGTTGCGGTGATTGTGTCCTCCATCTTACCGGAGGTTTGTGTCCGGTTGCCCGATGTGCAAAGAGCCTGATGAATGGCCCATGCGGCGGTTCTGTTGACGGCAGATGTGAAATTCACAAGGATGTGGAGTGTATCTGGCAATCCATCCATGATCGTCTGGCTTCTTTTGACCGTTCTGCACAGATGGAAGTTATTGCACCCATTCGTGATTGGTCCACAGCAGGGCATGGCGGTCCACGAAAGATTGTACGTGATGATTTGACCGTGTAGTCTTGTTGGATGAGAGCTTCTGGATTCGTTCAGAAGAGTAATGTGGAAATCGCTTTTGTGCCTGTGGTGCAGAAGCGATTTTTTTTTGTGCAGGGCTATTTGGGATAACGAGATGGCTGATAATATGGCAATAGATCTGAAAGAGGCCCAGCGGGTGATACTTCAGAGATGTGAAGTGTTACCGGAGGAGAATGTTCCCCTTGATGTGAGTCTGCATCGTTATCCTGCTAGATCCCTGAAGGCGCTTATGCCTCTCCCGGGGTTTGATGCTTCTCTGCGTGATGGCTATGCTATTGCAAAACCCGGTAAAGAAGAGGGTGCTGAGGAGTGTTTTCGGGTTGTAACAGAGGTTGCGGCTGGAGATATACGAAAGATTCGTCTTGCACACGGGGAAGCCGTAAGGATTATGACCGGCGGCTTGATCCCGGCTGGATGTCAGGGAGTGGTGCCGCAGGAGCAGTGTCAGGTTGACAAAGGAAATGTTCTTGTGCCAAAACAGTATCTGCAGAAGAGGGGCTTTTTTATCCATGCCAAGGGTGCGGATCTAAAGAAAAATCAGACGATCATCGCCAGGGGTATCTCCATCTGTCCGGAGCACCAGATAGACCTTGCCGGAGTGGGATATTCCATGCTTCCGGTGCGGCAAAGAGCGAAAGTCAGTTTCTTTTGCAGTGGCAGTGAACTTGTTGCACCTGGGAAGGCAAAGGTTGCGGGGGAGAAGTTCAGTGCCAACCCATCTTTGCTCCAGAGTCTACTGGCACTTGCCGGGGCGAATGGAGAAAACTGCGGTACTGTGAGTGATGATATTGAAGGTGTCTGTCACCTCTTTAACGATAT
>JAOZKX010000343.1 GCA_029935135.1 Desulfocapsa sp. | reverse complement strand
AAGCAGTTGGACGAGGGAGTCCTGCTTTAATACCTGCATCAATCATGGCATCAGCAAAGGTAAATACATACGCCGGGCCGGAACCGGAGAGTCCGGTGACGGCATCAAGTGCATGTTCCTCAAGGATTACGGCCTTGCCGATTTTATTAAAAATCGTTGCACAGCTTTCCAGTTCTGCCCGGCTTACATTCTTGTTGCCGCTAAGTCCGGATGCCCCTTCTAAAACGAGGGCCGGGGTGTTTGGCATAACCCGGATTATTTTACAGTCATCACGCCCGAGCCCCTGTTCATAAAAAGAGATGGGCAGTCCGGCAGCTATGGAAATAATCAGATGCTGGGGACCTGCCAGTTCTTTACTGGCGGCAAGCACGATCCCCATGATTTGGGGTTTGACGGCAAGGAGAATAGTGGCACAGTTTTCCCAGAGGGGGGTGCTGTTATCAAATCCCTGTATACCATAAGTACTTGTTATGTAGTCACGCCGTTCCTGGCTGGGCTCTGCCACAGAAATATCATCGGCCTGATAGAGACCTGATTGAATGATGCCACGAATAAGCGCTTCGCCCATCTGACCGCCACCGATAAAACCAATTGTGTTGTTCATGTGTTCATCCTCATTTAATAAAGTTAAGGAAATGTACCATGTCTTATTCCTACAGTCCACAGGTGAAACAAACTCTTCTGATTGAAAGTGTAATTAGATTTTATTCATGCTACACTGTTGAAAACAAATGCTGAGAATTGGTCTCAATTAAACTGAGAGGAGTTCGTAATGAAACAAACTGTATTTACAATGTGTTTGCTGCTGGTAATGGCCGGACAGAGTTTTGCTGGTTGTGTTGACGGGGATTGTGTAAACGGGGAAGGCGTCTACGAATGGTCAGATGGTACTCGATACACAGGGACTATTCGCAATAAAGCCCCTGAAGGTCAGGGAGCCATGCTCTATCCCGATGGTGGAGAATATAAAGGTGAAATGAAGGCTGGATCACGAAGTGGTAAGGGTGATATGGTCTTTCCTGATGGAAAAAAATACAGTGGCCAATGGGCTGATAATTTGATGAATGGTCAGGGGAAAATGGTTTGGCTTGACGGAAGAGTCTATGAAGGTGAATGGCTTGACGGGATGTCTCATGGCCAGGGAAGTATGAAATATCCAGATGGAAAAGAGAAGAAAGGAGAATGGGAAGATGGGGATTTTCTGGAAGAAGAGTGAGGGAATGAAATGATTAAGCAGGAATTACTTGATATCCTTGCCTGCCCGAAGTGCAAAGGAGCAGTGCAGCTCACAGAAAGAAAAGATGGATTGTTGTGTGAAAAATGTCAGCTTATCTACGAAATCAGGGAAGATATTCCTGTGATGCTGGTGGATGAGGCGAAACCCGTAACTAGTGCCTGTCCATAAACGGCCTTTTTGTTCTGACTCTTCGTTGCTGTGGAAATTTTATCCTCGGAATATTATGTATATGCCTGCGGTAAAATTTTCCTCGCGTCTCGATTCAGAACAAAAAATCTCATTTATTGACAGACACTAACTAAGCAAAACGAGTCAAGTATACTATTCAATGGATCTGGTTCTCTTCACAAAGCTTCATGCATATCTGAATGGTTTTCCCCTGTTGAGGGAATATGATCTGCTGGAGCGCCTGGTTGTTGTCGTTATTTATGCACTGCTTGCAAAAATAATAGACCTTTTCCTGATGCGTGCCTTACGGGGTATTGCCAAAAGAACCAGGATGCATTTCGATGACTTTTTCATTAATTTCCTCCATGCACCATTTTTAACCACGGTGGTTCTTATAGGCGTGCTTCATGCTTGTGCCATTGAACCACATCTGCCGCAAATTTATAATGTCATTATCCCGGGCTTAAGTAAAAGTCTGATCCTTGTCGTGTGGTGGTTTGCTCTTTCCACCAGTCTGAGTAAAACAAGCCTTGCAGAAGCGAATCGCCTGTTCGGTGGCAAGGATATTGATCCTGATATCTTTCTTCTCTTTAAGAATGTGTCCCGGATTATTCTGCTTCTCTTCACCATTCTCTGGATTTTGCTTATCTGGAAGGTCAATCTTGCGCCGCTGTTTGCCTCGGCAGGAATTATTGGTATCGCTATAGCCCTTGCTGCCAAAGATACCCTGGCTAATTTTTTTGGTGGTATCTCCGTGTTTATGGATCGCGCCTATAAGGTTGGGGAGTATATTATTCTTGATTCCGGCGAACGTGGTGAGGTGGTGGAAGTCGGAATTCGTTCGACCAAGATACAGACTCGAGACGATGTTTTGATAACTATTCCGAATTCGCTGATGGCGAATTCAAAGGTGATCAACGAATCGGCCCCTCAGCCTCGTTTCCGGATTCGTCTGGATATTGGTGTTGCCTACGGTTCTGATCTGGATCATGTTGAAGATTTATTGCTGCAGGTTGCAAATGAGAACAATCAGGTGGTGAGGCAGCCGTCACCCAGGGTTCGCCTGCGCATGTTTGCAGATTCCTCAGTTAATTTCCAACTGTTATTATGGATCCGGGATCCAAGGGAAAAGGGGCGGCAGACACATCTTCTCTTAAAAGAGATCTATAAGGCCTTTTATGCAAATGAAATTTCCATTCCATTTCCGCAGCGGGTAATTCATATGAAATGAAGGGTGGGGCGTAGGGATTAGGTGTTAGGTATTAGGTTTTGGGTGTTGGGAAGGACAAGGGTGGAGGGGGTTGTTTTCGGTATGCGGTATGCGGTTTGCGGTACACAATAAAAAAGCCCGATTCCTTTTGGAATCGGGCTTTTTTATTGCTTTGTGTTGTCTTTTTATCAGGGAGCTATTCCCATTTCTTTTTCTTTTTCGTGCACAGCCAGTCTGGTTTTTATTGCTGTGTCTGGGATAAGAGACATGGAGTCAATGCCGAGCTCAACGAGGAAGGTGGCAAATTCTGGGAAGTCAGATGGTCCCTGACCACAGATGCCGATTTTCTTCTTCCGGCGTTTGGCCGTTTTGATAACCATGCGAATCATATCTTTTACTGCGTCATCTCGCTCATCAGCGATTCCTGCGATGAGGCCGGAGTCACGATCAAGTCCGAAGGTGAGCTGAGTCAGATCATTGGATCCGATGGAGAAACCGTCGAAGATATCGGCAAAGGCATCGGCAGAGATAA
>JAOZKX010000342.1 GCA_029935135.1 Desulfocapsa sp. | reverse complement strand
TTGCCATTGATCGTACTTGAAAGTGCGTCAAGGTAGAAGCCGTTGCCAGCGGTGAAAAAGAAGATATTCCCTACGATACCCTGATGATTGCCACAGGATCACGCCCCTTTGTCCTTCCTATTCCAGGGGCTGATCTCGATGGTGTGTTTACCATCTCTGATTTGCATAAGGCCATTGAAATTAAAAAACGTATCTCCACAGGCAAAGTGGACAAGGCCGTGGTTATTGGTGGTGGCGCAATAGGCCTTGAAATGGCCGAGGCCTTTAAGGATTTGTGGGGAGTGACTACAACGATTGTTGAGTTTATGCCCCAGGTTTTACCCAGGATCGTTGATTTTCCAGTGGCATCCATGGTTACCAAACATATGCGTGATAACGAAGTGGATATCTTTTTAGGCGAAGGTGCCGAAGAGATCCTTGGCAAGGATGGAAAGGTTACCGGTTTGCGTACCGGTAAACGAACCATTGAGGCTGATATTGTCATTATGGCAGCAGGTGTGCGACCCCGTTCCGAGATAGCCGGAGAAGCCGGTTTGCAGCTTTCCCCAATGGGTGCCATTGTTGTTAATGAACGAATGCAGACATCTGATCCTTCCATTTATGCGGCAGGTGACTGTGTTGAAGTTATGCATCAGGTCACTGGTAAAAAGTTTTATGCACCCCTGGGCTCCCTGGCAAATAAAGAAGGCAGGGTTGCCGGTGATAATATGGCTGGGATTCCCTCCAAGTTCAAGGGAGCTGTCGGAAGCTTTATTATGAAGGCCTTTGATGTCTGCGTGGGGGCAACGGGGTTAAGCCTGGAAGTAGCTCTGGCAGAAGGATTTGATGCGGATGTGGCGCTGACTGCTCCCTCTGATCGAGCCCACTTTTTCCCTACAGAGTCAATTGTCTGTTTTCAGATGGTCTTTGATCGTCGTACCCGCCGGGTCCTGGGGATGCAGGGATTTGGTCCCATGGGGGATGGTATCTCTGCCCGTATCGATGCTGCTGCTGCCTATATTTCTATGGGAGCGAGCATTGAGGACTTTGCCAACCTGGAAATGGCTTATGCCCCTCCATTTTCTGCTGCCATCGATTCCATTAATGCTGCTGCCTATGTTGCGGATAATCTTTGTGATGGGCGTCTGCGTAAGACTACCATTGAATCATTTCTTGCCTGGATGGAAGATAACTCCACCCAGTCGGACTGGATTGCCTTTGATATCAGGCATCCCCTTGAGGCTGGCCCATGTGTGGAAAAATTCGGAGCAGAGAAGTGGCTTGCTATTCCCTACAATGAGGTGCGTGATCGTTACAGCGAGCTGCCAAAAGATAAAATGCTGATTATTCTCTGTGATGCCGGAACCCGTTCCTTTGAAATGCAGAGTTTTCTTGGCAGCGTTGGTGTTGAGAATACTCTGGTACTCAGTGGTGGATTTAATATGCTTCGGCGTATCGGTATCGACTGGTATCCTCAGGCCTAACTGTTTTCCTGCAGGAGGGGATGGTCTTTCCTCTCCTGCATTTTTCCTTTGCTTTCATTCTCCCTCCTAGACATCATCCTTTGATTTGTGATATTGTTGATTGTGCCGATAATTATTGATAATAGTCCTGCACATTGAAGAATCTTTCTTGCTGAAAATTCAACCCTCGTGTTAGATTGTTCTGGAATATTTTTTTGAATACTTTTGCTCGTAATTAATAGAGGACATGGAATGGCTGATTTAAATTCACAACATATGATTGATGAGATTCGGGATAACATCCAGACAGGTGATACTCTGAAGACAAAGCTTGTTCTTGCACATCTTACTGATCTTGATCAAAAGACGCAGAATAGACTTATCTATGAGTTGTCCCGTGGAGAAGTTTCGTTTACGGTGCCTATCCTTCTCTATTTGATGAATGAGCATGTTGAAATTGTTGAGGCGTTGCCCATCATTAAAGAAACACTGCTTTCCAATCTTCTTGCCTATCCGGAGATGCTTATTGAGTTTCTCTCCGATACAAGTATTCAGGACAAGACCCATCTCATAAATGTTGCCGGTGAGTTACGATTTGAAGAGGCTGTTCCAGCCCTTATGTATCTTGTTGCGAATTCACAGGATGAGTCTGAAATTAAACTGATTATTGAGACACTGGGGTTAATTGGTGATCCTCAGGCAATTAATACACTGACAGATTACCTCTACGCCGCAAACCGGGATCTTATTATCACCGCAATTCAGGCATTGGGGCAGGTTGGAACCCCGACCGCCATGCATCGCCTTGCCGAGCGCATGGGTACTGATAATGAGATGGACTACATGATCCTCTCTATCTTTGCAGATGTGCAGGATCCCACTTCCCTTGAAAAACTAAACGATACTCTCCGTTCTCACCATGCGCATATGCGTATTTATGCCAAACAGGAGCTGGTTCGTATAGGAGCAAAGTCTGTTCCTGCCCTTATTGATAATCTTCTCCATGATGATCCGGATTTTATTATCCATACCCTGAATGTGTTGGGTGATATCAAGGATGAATCGGCTATTATGCCCATTCGGAAATTACTTGGTAAAGATCCGAAAAATGCCAATATTCGTTTTGCCGCCTATGAAGCTCTGGCATTGCTGCCTCTTCGCAAGGGGGCCTATACTCTTACTGCAGGACTCACGGACCGGGAAGATCATGTCTGTGTTGCTGCCGCTAGAGCCATTGACCGTAATTACTCTGAAATCCTCACTGCCGGAATTAAAAATCTGTTGCGCTCAATGGATGATGAGGCCAGGCATATTACGAAAATTATTGTCAATGCTCAGGTAGATAAGGTCTTTTTAAGTTTGATCCCAGAGGAATTTTTTCAGGAACTCTCTCTTATTTATCTTCCTCATACCCATCAGGATACGCTGAAACACTATATAGAAATTCTCAATGAGAATGGCTTTGAGGATTTTGCCAGAAAGCTGAAAGGTGATAAAGACGAAGGGACGAAGGTCAAAATTGTTGCAGTGGATGATTCCCGGATGATTCTCAACATCTATAAGGCTACCCTGCATGAGCTTGGTTTTGAACCCGTTCTCTTTGAATTTCCGGCAACAGCCATTGAGTGGCTGCAAAAAGAGAAACCAGCTCTGGTGCTTACAGATTTGAATATGCCTGAAATCACGGGTGTTATGCTTGCGGCTGAAATTCGT
>JAOZKX010000341.1 GCA_029935135.1 Desulfocapsa sp. | reverse complement strand
TGAAAGTTCGGCAGTGCACGAGATGCTTATAGGGAACAGTGGTGAACAAAATCTTATTCTTGGCACAATCAGCCTTGATGGAACCGATGCTGCTCTGTTTAGTGTGGTCAGTGACAACTGTTCTGGGCAAACGCTTTCCGCGTCTACTGCATGTGCCATTACTGTACAGTTCAGTCCGGATACAGACGGGTTGAAGAACGCAGTTCTTCTGATTCCCAGTAATCTTACTCTTGAAAAGCAGGTCCCCCTCAGCGGTTTTGGTGGAACGATGAGTGCCACCATCAGCGGCCGAATCACCGACGCCAGTGGTGCAGGAGTCAGTGGGGTGAGTGTATACCTCTATCCGGATATCGGCTCCATTCATACTCCGGTACAGGCGACAGCGGGGCCGGTTCTGACGGACAGTTTTGGCTTTTACCTGTTTGACTCCGTGACTTCCGGCTATCATGTGGTGGCACCGGAGCAGGCGAACAACATCTATTACCCCCAGTTCACTGATCCAGTCAGCAGTGACACCTCCTCTTTTCGACAGGTGGAGCTGATGGACGCTGATTTTGGGGTGATGGGAGTGAATTTCACCACCGGTCAGGATGTACCCTTTGTCAAAGTACTCTTCCCCCGCAGCGGCGATAAACTAAAAGGGGACTTCGGCATCTTTGGCACTGCATTCAGGTATATAGGCGATTGCCCCGGCTGTTCCAATGTGGAAAAACTTGAAATTCTCTTTGATGGTATCCCTGTTTTGCAGGGCACCTTACTCGGAACCAAAAGTGATCGTTTTGCCCTGTCCCAGATAATCTGGCGTACAGGCAATGGCATGCCCGTTTCCACCAACTATGGCTGGCAGGATCTTTTTGATGATGATGAAACAGCAGAGGGCCAATGGGTCAGTCTCCAGGTTCGGGCCACCAATGAACAGGGTGTCAGTGATGTCAGTCAGACGGTATGGATCAGTCCGGCAGGTGCTGCAGCAGGTGATGTTGTCATTGAACTTGATACCCAGCAACCTGTACCCGCACGGGCAACACCCCATAGTGTTAGTTTTACGGCCGACTCCGGATTGACTAACCCCAGTTGGTACACCTATCAGTGGGACGGTAACGAGCATGTCGAGTTTGATCAGCGTACCGCCCAGACCAATGAGATTTCCTATACCATGGATATGGAGGATATCTGGCCGGTGGCAGTTGCTCTGCGTGACGGTGACGGCAATACGGTGGTTGATATTGAACAGATCCTGAGCTTTAAGCCTGCCCGGTATGGCAATCCCACGGCAAATGGTTCCGGCAGTCGTATGGCTGCGCTGGGTGTTAATGTTGCCAGCGGCAACTTCTTCCACCAGACGGTTGATATGACCCTTGAAGGTGTGGGCAGTCCCTTTGTTCTGGCTCGTTCCTATAATTCTCTCGGAGTGGGCAACATCACCTGGCTGGGCAAGGGCGGCTGGGCCCATAATTTTGACCGGGGTATGTTTCTCAGTAAATCAGGAAGAAGACTCTTGCTGATGCAGCCCGACGGTCATGCGGATCGTTACGGTTTTGTCAATGGCCGTTGGCAGACCATGACTCCTGGAGGCTATGCCGTGATTAGAGAATATTACGGAGCAACGCTTGAGGAGTTCAGCTACACCGTTCGTGATAAATCCAACACCCAATATCTCTATAAATGGGTTCCCCGGACAGACACCGGAGATTGGCGGCTTATTTCCATTACAGATGCCAATAACAACAGCATGACCCTGAGCTATTCTCCCACCGATGGTTATTTGAGTAAGGTCACGGATACCAGGGGACGGGATTTCGTTTTCAGTTATTATACGGATCAGGAGTCGCCTGATTTCGGACTGCTGAGAGAGGTAAGAGAAGACTTTGATCAAGATTCACGCAGCGTCATATACGAGTATGATACAGAGCGCAGGCTGATCACTTTTTGGGATCGTCGTGGTAAACCCTGGCGCTATACCTATGATGATGAGAATGGTCAGCTGGCAACAATCACAGATCCGAGTAGTCATGTTCTGCTGACGAATGTGTATGATTCTAACAGCGGCTGGCTGGCAACACAGACAGATGGTCTGGGTCATCCCTGGAACATAGCGTACAATAAAGATGCGCAATCGGGGCTTCTGCTCGATACAACCATAACCGACCCCAAGGATAACTGGGTAAAATATGCCATAGAGCAGAGTACGGGAATGGTGGATAAGGTAACAAACAGCAGGAGTGAAGAGAGTGACCCCACCTATATCGATATCAGTGATAGCAGCAGGGCCCAGGATACATCCCTTGTGGCTGAGTCGCTAAATCCCAGGGGCAACAGCAGCACTTACGGCTATGAAGACACGGGCAGCGGAAATCTTAACACCAATCAGAATCCTGTGAATCTCTCCATGGAGATGAGTTACCAGGAAAATCGCACGGACCAGAATCAGAACCTGCTGGACACTGTGACCATGCCAGGAACCACCACTCCGTATAATCTGGATTATTATGATAACAGCAGTAAAAATCTTAAACAGGTAACAGACCCGGAAGGGGCCACGGTCCAGTACAGTTATAATGATAAAGGGCAGGTAATAAGGACCATCTCCCCCCTCGGTCTCTACACCTACTATACCTGGATAGATAATTATCTTCGTAAGGTCACCACAGAGTTCTGGGATAAAGAGAATACTTTGATTACCTACGATACACTCTACACCTATGACAGCAAGGGGCGCCTGGATACGGTTACTGATCCGCTCCTCAATGTTGTCGAGTATGGTTATAACAAAAATGATCAGGTGAATCTGAAAACATATGACCTGGATCCGGCAGCGGCGGGAGTTGACGAGTTCCGGTATGCCTACAAGGCGAATGGGGCACTGGAAAAGACCATAGATTTAAACGAAAACAAGATCACTTATAACTACAACGACGCGGCTCTGCTGCGGCAGGTAAATTATTTCACCGGTGCTGTGGATCCCATATATACACAGGTCACCTACGATGAATTGTTGCGCCAGGAAACAACAATAAACTTTAGAGGACTTACCAGTAGCAGCAGTTACGATGATTTGACTAAAATTAGCTCGCAAAGGAACCCTCTGGAAGAAACTGTGCTTTCTCGACAGGATGAAAACGGCAATACTGTATGGACTGAGTGGCGTGATGCCAGTGT
>JAOZKX010000340.1 GCA_029935135.1 Desulfocapsa sp. | reverse complement strand
CCATTTGCGCTTCTCTGATCTTATAGTTCAATTTTTCATTACGCAAATCTTTTTCAATGCGAAGTCCGGCTTTGCGGAAAGTACTGTAAATTTCATCGCAATAGTCAATTTGCGCATCAGTGATATTTAGAATGCGTGCCTGCACAGGAGCAAACCAGAGTGGGAAAACTCCAGCATAATGTTCTATCAGTACACCGATAAAACGTTCAAGCGATCCCATAAGGGCTCGATGAATCATGATCGGTTGATGATCATGATTGTCTTTCCCTGTGTATGTCATCTGAAAGCGTTCGGGAAGATTAAAGTCAACCTGAATAGTAGAACATTGCCAGGAACGGCCAAGCATATCTTTAATCTTGATATCTATTTTGGGACCGTAAAATACGCCTTCACCTGGATCCAGGGTATATTTCAAACCTTTTTTCTCCAAAGCCATCTTCAGAGCTTCGGTGGACTGTTCCCAATGTTCATCGGAACCAACATATTTGTCAGGCCTTGTGGACAGGTATATCTCGTATTGATCAAAACCAAATGTTTTTAAGATCTCAAGATTTAAATCAAGGATATTGAAAATCTCATCCTCAAGTTGTTCCGGCATACAAAAAATATGGGCATCATCCTGGGTAAATCCACGAACACGAAGGAGACCATGCAGGGCACCGGCTCTTTCATAACGGTAAACGGTTCCAAGTTCACACCAGCGAATAGGGAATTCACGGTAGCTTCTCTTGCGGCTGTTATAGATACCGATATGAAAAGGACAGTTCATCGGCTTCAGCTGATATGCTACCTCGTCAATATCCATTGGTGAGTACATATTCTCACCGTAGAAATCCAGATGGCCTGAGGTCTTCCACAGGTCCTGTCTGGCTATATGCGGTGTGTAAAGCAGTTCGTAATCATTTTTGTAATGGGCATCTTTCCAATAATCTTCAATGAGTTTTCGAAGAAGGGCACCCTTGGGCTGCCACATGATCAGACCAGGCCCAATTTCATCCTGCATGGTGAACAGTTCAAGCTCTTTACCAAGTTTGCGATGGTCTCTCTTTTTGGCTTCCTCAAGAGCATTGATATATTTTTTCAGTGCTTTTTTGTCAAAAAAAGCAGTGCCATAGATGCGTTGCAGCATCTCATTTTTTTCATCACCACGCCAGTAGGCACCTGCAACACGAAGCAGTTTGAAGGCCTTTATCCATGAAGTATCAGGAAGATGGGGGCCACGACAAAGGTCGGTGAAATTACCCTGCTCGTAGAGGGAGACAGTTTCGACACCAAGATCTTGGATCAACTCTACTTTGTACTTTTCGTTCTCCGATTCAAAGCGTTTGATTGCCTCACCACTGCTTATTTCAGAGCGGGTAAAAGGTTTTGCCTCTCGGACAATTTTGCTCATCCTGGTTTCGATCTTCTCAAAGTCGTCAGGGGTAAACGGCGTGTCGCACTCAAAATCGTAATAGAAACCATCTTCTATGGATGGACCGATAGCCACTTTGACACTGCTTCCGAAAACATCCCTGACAGCTTCTGCCATGATATGTGATGTGGAGTGACGAAGGATGGCCAGGCTTTCGGGGGAACCAATCTGTATTGGAGTCAGAACGCAATCTTCAATCAGTGGTGTAGACAGATCAACGATCTCACCATCGATAAAGACAGCAACGGTCCTCTTTCGCTGTTTGTTGGACAACAGTTCAGCGATTGCAACTTTGGTGCTGGTGCCTGTCTGTAGAGAAGCACTTTCCCCGTTTTCTATGGAAACTTTGATATCACTCATTTATAAAATCTGTATAAAAGCAAAGGCTAAAGACAGTACGAAGGGTAGTCTTCGTATGGACTTTAGCCCGAAAGTTTTGGTAGGCGCGGGCGGTTTCGAACCGCCGACTTCTACCATGTCAAGGTAACACTCTCCCACTGAGTTACGCGCCTATGATACTAATACCGGTAATAAACGGTAAGCCGGTATAGGTACCTTCAATGAATTGTTCTCTGTCAAAAAAGCAAGAAAACAATTTGGAAGGTACTAAATTCTCTTTTTAAATTCTGCTATAGCAAAAGAATTATAGATAAACAGTCTCAATTACCAATATATCTGAGTTCTGTCAAGAAAAAAGGATCTCATAAAGCAGGTCAACGCTAAGGCGATTTTATGCTGTGTTATTCCTGCTTTCAATGGCTCTTGCCAGGGTATATTTGTCAGCATATTTGATATCCATACCCATTGGTATTCCACATGCCAGACGTGTCACCATAACACCCTTTTGTTGCAGGCGATCTATCAGGTAATTAGCGGTAGCTTCTCCAGGAACGGTGGAACTGGTGGCAATAAGTATTTCTTTGATTGTACCGGATTTCACCCTGGCTTCCAGCTCGGCTATTTTGATCTCACCCGGGCCTATACCATCTATGGGCGAAAGTACACCATGAAGGATATGGTAATGCCCATGAAAAGAGCCGGTTTTGTCAATGGCAAGAAGGTCTCCTGGCTGTTCTACCACACATACAAGAGCAGGGTCTCGTTTTGGGTCTTTACAGAGCTCACAGGGATCATTTTCAGAAAAGGTAAAACAGCAGGAGCAGAGTTGAATGGAACTGTGAAGTTCCATTAGGGCCGAGGCGAGTTCTCGAGCCTCGGCAGCTGGTCTTCTGAGAATATTTAATGCCAGTCTCGATGCAGTTTTTTTACCGATACCAGGGAGTCTGGTAAGATCCTGGATCAATCGTTCAAGGGCATGGGGAATTGCCTGGGATGACATTGTTTATGAGAAGAGGTTTGAGACACCGGGAATATTCATTCCTCCGGTGAGCTTTGACATTTCAGCTTTTCCCATCTCTTTTACCTTGCGCAAGGCATCATTGGTGGCAGCCACTATTAAATCCTGCAGCATTTCTTTATCATCACCGGCAAGAACACTTGTCTCTATTTCAATGGAAATGATTTCACTTTGACCGTTGGCGATGACAGTAACCATACCGCCGCCGGCACTGCCTGTCTCGGTTTTTTTCTTTAATTCTTCCTGGATGCCAGCCATTTTTTGCTGCATCTGTTGAGCCTGCTGCATGATAGAACTCATGTCCATGATAATACCTCTGTCTGTTTAGTGCCTTACTCCTGAGTATCTGTCATAAGAAACAAGGGATTTGGCTGGATATTTTATAAATAATTACT
>JAOZKX010000339.1 GCA_029935135.1 Desulfocapsa sp. | reverse complement strand
TCCACGGGAGAAACGACCTGGCTATTCCAAATCTCTGCAACCGGCTCCGGAATAGAGGCATAGCCTGGCGCCAGATCTTTTTCAATATCTGTAATCCAGACCGGAAGTAAGCGTTTTTCTTTGACCAGAGTAACAGGGAGTACCACTTGCTTGCCCATGGCCAACAACTTTTCAATACAAAAACGGGTTATCACCTCGGAACGAAAATCCATATAGATAAAGATTGTTGCCGCTCGCTGCAGTTGCTCCAGAGCAAGGCTCTTTTCCATGATTTTTTCACTGAAACTGAGCCGTTTCTCTTTGCTCAATGCATCACGCTGTTTCAGGGTATAGTTCCGAATGTCTTTACTTTCCATATCTCGGTCAATTCACTTCCTAATTACCACCAAAACTCAGGTAAATGCAAAATGGACTTGTAGGAGCCTCGCCCCTGCGGGCGATTTTACTGATTCAGCACACCCTACAATCGCTCGCAGGGGCAAGCTCCTACATTAAATATAGCTTAGCTGAGCTTTATTGGTAATCAAGAATCACTTTGTTTAAAGGTCTTTTCCTGCCCGCAGCATTTCATGACATTACACAGTATAAACGAACATCTGGAAAAGCACCAGACCTTACAGGATATCCTACTTTACTATTCCACGCTGTCTAAATGGCTGATACAGCGGATCCCCAATAAGAACCATCTTCCAGGAAATAAAGGGAAGACTGAGCGTATACGCCTCCACCAGGGTAAAATCACCATCAAGTAATAGGCCAAAAAACAACTGCGGCAGGGGAAATCCCTGCACGAATGGTTCACCCACCGGGCCAATGGTTGCCGCCACTCCCTCTTCCAGCAGTCGTTTGCACCACACCTGACTGCCCTGCTCCTTTAAAGTTGTACACTCCGCACTGGCAATATGGTAGGCAACCGCACCCGGCTGCCAGCTAAAGCCGTCGACATACTGCGCCAGACTGTACCAGCCGCAATAGAGAGCAGCCTCCGGGGCCTCACCCTTTTGGAACAGGGCCTCCGTATCATTCAACACGGTCGGCAGGACCTTTTTGCTTATCTCGGCTGCACGATGAATGGCATCATCATATAATGTATATCCTGACAACTGCTTGCCCGGCACCGCTTTTGGCCAGCGGGCATCAAAATACGCGGTACCGCGCAGCCCTCTCTTTTCAACAGCCAGACTCTCATCAATTATTCGCCTGACAGTGTCAGCATCCGGGCCATCCAGACGAGACACCATCATCACCTGGCCTTTTTTGTACTCAATTTTCTGTTGCTGAAATTGGATAAAATAAGGGTTGGGAAGCCAGTCAGGCAGTGGATAATTCCTGACCTTCACCAAGCTCAACTCGGAATCAACAGAGGCAACCGGATCCCGTTGCCGCACACCTGTACGGCCACCATCTTCATCAGGGGCAAGTTCGCCATTTATCCGCAGGGGAAGCCCATAAAAAGTAAGCAGGCAGCGTATTCCCGGCCTTACCGCCAGAAATTCACGCACAGGGGCGGCAATTTCATCATTATACAGATCCCGGGGTATCCCTTCTTCTCTGCTCGTATGTAACAGCAGTAAATTCTTCTCAGGAATCTGCCGCCTGGCCATATAATGCTGTGCCAGTTCCACACTCTCCAGCACCATTGCATTTGCCAGGACAAGGACTTCATCCGCCTCCACGGCACGACCGGAAAAGGGAAAGAGAAAAAGAAATAAAAAGAAAAAAACGGATTGTTTAACGAATGTCATCAAAATTTTTTATCCAGTAATAGCCTTAAAAGCAGCAATCGGACTCACCTACAATACACCAGGGAAATAAAAATATTGCTTCAGCATATCAGCGAGATACAAAATCAAGAGAAGAACGATATGCCAATCAACTTAAATACAGTGTATCATATCAGACTGCGTTAGCAGTAAGACTATTAACCGATCTACAGCAAAAGGATTGCTCTGCAATGACTCCAACGCCCGACACAGGCTTTGTCCCACCGGAATATATTGAGCCGACACTCTGTTTTACCACAGAAAAAATGAAAATCGGGGAGAACTATCCCCTGGAGAAATTGCCGGTTAGCAAGTTGGTTAAAAAAGATCAGGTCCTGGTCGATTTTTCCGATACTGATATAGCAGAATCAGACAAACTGCTGCGAAGATCCGTCATTGCAGGAAGCAATACCTATTTGTCCGAGAACAACAATCAGGTGCTGGCTTCTGCAGCCGGGTACCCCGGGGTTGCATTCCATTCTGTTCGGGAAAGTGAAGAAAAAGTGCTCAATGTGTCTGTGGAGCCCCTGTTCCAGCTCTCCAGGGACAAAATGGAGGCATCCATTCTCATCAGACCTCTGCTCTTTCACTACACCAATCTTTCCAGCGAAAACCTGTACCAGCTGCTCGCCAAATCAAACATCATCTCCGGCATTGAGTATAAACAACTGAACTTGACCAAGGAATGTGTCCGCAAAGGATCCACCGACCCTGATCGGATTGTCCTTGCCAGAGGCAGGGAGCCCATTGCTGGCAGCAACGCCTATCTCAACTTTAAACTGGAGATTGGTCCCATTGCAGGGCTGCTGCTGGAGGATGGCACCATAGACTTCCGGGAACGAAAGATCATGGTACCGGTTTCAGCCGGGCAACTCATAGCCGTAAAGGTTCCCGCGACCAAAGGAAAACCCGGAATGACAGTTCTCGGTGAACCCATAGCCCAACGACTTGGCCTGGACATCAAGGTACAAACCTCAAACGATGCACTATTCTCCCCTGAGACATTACAGGTCAACGCCACCAGTGACGGAGTACTGTCTGTCGTTCAGGATAATATTATCAAGGTCTGCAGCAAGCAGGAAATTGCCGGAGATATCGATTACTCAACCGGTAACATCGAGTCCCGAAGCAGCGTTATCATTCACGGTTCTGTTCTCCCCAGCTTCCAGGTTAGAACGGACGGAGACCTGGAAATCAGGGGCAATGTCATGTCCACTCAGGTTTCCAGTCTCTCTAATATTGTCATCAAGGGGGGGGTAATAGGCACTACAAGTTCAGTTACAGCTTCTGGAGATGTTGACATCCTCTTTATTGAACAGGGCCGGATCCACTGCAACGCTCACTGTGTCATACGAAAACAGTGTTATTACAGTCACATTTCATCCGGGGGCAATATTCGATGCAAGGAG
>JAOZKX010000338.1 GCA_029935135.1 Desulfocapsa sp. | reverse complement strand
TGATGCCATTGTGGTGGTGGAAAATATTGTCCGCCATCTGCGTCTCCCCTCAAGTAAAGATAAGTCGGTTATGACGGTTGCTGTGGAAGCGGTGATAGAGGTCGGAAATCCGACAATCCTGGCCACCTTGGCAGTGATTGCCGCAATTTTGCCGATGGCTTTTGTGGGAGGGCTGATGGGCCCCTATATGCGCCCCATCCCTATTGGTGCATCTGCGGCCATGATTTTTTCTCTGATCATTGCCTTCACTGTCACTCCCTGGGCATCGGTAAAGGTGCTGAAAAAGAAAGAGCGAATGCTGACCTCTTCTGAAGAGGTGGATGAAGACCATGCGCCAAGCGATTTCTTTACACGATTTTATCACCGGGTTATGGATCCATTGCTGGCCAGCGGGTTTGCCAGGTTTACCTTTTTTGTCACCATTATCAGTCTGCTCCTTGCCGCCTGCTCCATGTTTTATTTCGGTATCGTGAAAGTCAAGATGCTGCCCTTTGACAACAAGAGTGAGTTTCAGGTCATCCTTAATATGCCGGAAGGTTCTACCCTGGAACAGACCAGTCGAGTGGCCATGGAGATGGCAGAGGTTATAAAGGCTGATCCGGCGGTGGTGAACTATCAGGTGTATGCCGGTGTTGCCTCTCCCTATAATTTTAATGGTCTGGTACGACATTATTTTATGCGACAGGGACCATTGGTTGCTGATATTCAGGTAAATCTGCAGCCCAAGCATGAACGCTCCCTGCAGAGTCACGATATCGCCGTCCGGGTACGGCCGGCAATTGCTGCCATAGCAGAAAAATATGATGCCGCTGTTGCCGTTGCCGAAGTTCCTCCAGGTCCTCCGGTGCTGCAGACCCTTGTGGCTGAGATCTATGGGCCAACGGAGCAGGACCGGGTTAAACTTGCCGAGGCAGTGAAACGAATTTTTGAGACCACTGAAGGTGTGGTGGATGTGGACTGGTATCGGGAAAGTGATCGCAGTCGTTTGATACTTACTGTTGATAAGGAAAAGGCGGCGCTGAACCATATCTCTGAAGAAGAGATAACCCGGGCCGTGCAGATGGGAATGCAGGGAATGTCCATCGATCTGTTTCACCAACCAAGAGACAAGGAAGAGATCAATATTGTGGTGGAACTTCCCCGTGCCCTGCGGGCCTCAACGGAAGGTCTGCTCAATATCGGACTGCGTTCTGCCATGAATCCCAATGCTCCATTGGTGCCCCTGCGGGAACTGGTACAGGTGGAAGAAGTACCCGTGGATCAGCCCAGATATCGTAAAAATCTCAAACCGGTTCTTTATGTCACCGGCGATGTGGCAGGTACTGTTGAAAGTCCGGTGTATGCGATTTTTGATATGAATAGGCGCCTGGCCGAACTAAACGGCCTTGAGTTTGGCGGTACAGAAGAAAAGGTGGAACTCTATAATCTGAAGCAGCCTTTTGGCACCAGTCAGCCAGCCATGAAATGGGATGGGGAATGGCATATTACCCTGGAAGTATTCCGTGACCTGGGACTGGCCTTCTGTGTGGTAATGATCCTTATCTATATGCTGATGGTTGGTTGGTTTAAGGATTATTTTACCCCTCTGGTGGTTATGGCAGCCATACCATTTTCTCTTATTGGTATCCTCCCTGCCCACTATGCTTTTAATGCTTTTTTTACAGCAACTTCCATGATCGGCTTTATGGCGGGAGCCGGTATTGTGGTGCGTAATTCTATAATCCTGGTGGATTTTATTGAATTGCGTATCAGTCATGGCCTGCCGTTGGCAGAGGCGGTGGTTGAGGCTGGTGCTGTTCGTTTTCGCCCCATGCTTCTTACTGCTCTTGCGGTTGTGGTCGGGGCATCCGTTATTCTGGCGGACCCCATCTTTCAGGGGCTTGCTCTCTCCCTTATGTTTGGTGAGATAGCCTCACTGCTGGTAAGCCGTATGGCGGTGCCTGTTCTCTATTATATGCTGAAAAAAGGTAGTGTCGATTAATGATGGACTTGTGAAAAGTGATTGAGTACCTTATGACTTCTTTCGAAGTTGGAGTTTATGCCCTGTTTTCTTCTGGGTGCTTATCTCGTGTTTTTGAAAAGAATTTGCTGAAGGTACTTACACCCCTCAAGGGGGTACTAAAAAGAGTACCGGCTTTCTTCCTGTTGAGAGGGCATCACATTTTATGAGTGTATCAGGTACGATAATTACAAATGGTTTTTAGTTCATCCCTTTTTCTGTTTCAGTTTCTCCCAATTGTTCTGGTATGTTACTATATCTGCCCGAACCGTTATAGAAATCTTATTGCCCTGTTGGCCAGTGTCTGGTTCTACTCTTGGGGTGCTCCACGATTTTTCTTTCTTCTTCTTTTTTCTTCCCTGGCCGATTTTTACATTGGGCCGCATCTTCATCCGGATTCGGCTGCAGCAGGCGGGAAAGGGCGCAAGAAATGGCTTGTTGCCGGTCTGTTGATCAATGTCGGAGTTCTTTTTTATTTTAAATATGCCAATTTCTTTGTGGCAGAGCTCACCCCCCTGTTAACTGCCCTGGGCATGACAAGCTTCCACTGGACCAATATAGCCCTCCCCATTGGCATCTCATTTTTTACCTTCCAGAAGATCAGTTATCTGATGGATGTCTATCGCGGCACCAATAAGCCGGCCAAAAGTTTTGTTAATTACTTCCTTTATGTCTCTCTTTTTCCACAGCTTATTGCTGGTCCCATCATTCGCTACCATGATGTGGCCGTGCAGTTGACCGAGCGGCAGCACACATCTGCTCGTATGCTTTCCGGGATATGGCGCTTCTGTCTTGGCCTGGGGAAGAAAGTTTTGCTTGCAAACAGTATGGGGGCAATTGCCGATCAGGCCTTTGCCCTTGATAAAGGAGTACCTGATGTCGGTTTTGCCTGGCTTGGTATCCTCTGTTACACCTTTCAGATTTATTTTGATTTTTCCGGATATTCTGATATGGCCATTGGTCTTGGCAGAATGTTTGGTTTCGAGTATCTGGAGAACTTTAAGGCGCCTTATATTGCCCGTAATTTCAGCGATTTTTGGAAACGCTGGCATATATCTCTCTCCAACTGGATGCGTGAGTACCTCTATTTTCCCCTTGGCGGTAACAGACATGGTCCGACCCGTACTATTTTTAACCTGTGGCTGGTTTTTCTCCTCTCCGGTATCTGGCACGGGGCA
>JAOZKX010000337.1 GCA_029935135.1 Desulfocapsa sp. | reverse complement strand
AAAGCATCGTCATCAAGACAAAGGGTGTACCAGGATTGATAACAATAGCCTCACCACCTGGTGCCGTCATACTCTGAAGTCCGGTTGCAATGAAAGTACCCTGGATAATACTCAAAAAAACCGTACCGTATCGAGTATACTGGGTAATTTTCCGTTGTCCGGCCTCACCCTCTTTTTTCAGAGTTTCGAGCTGAGGGATAACAACTGTGAGAAGTTGTATAATAATCGATGCCGAAATATATGGCATGATTCCCAGGGCAAAGATGGAAAAGTTCTCCAATGCACCACCAGAAAACATATTGAACATACCAAGAAGATTCCCAGCATTTTTAGCAAAGAATTCTGATAAGGCAGCTCCATTAATTCCAGGAGTAGGAATCTGAACACCAATCCTGTAAATGGCAAGCATTGCCAGGGTAAAGAGTATTCTCTTCCTTAATTCTGGTATATTTGCAGCATTCTGCAATCCACTCATAATATCTGTCCGTAAAGAAAGCTGCTAGAAACTGTTAATTCATTTTTTCTTAAAAGAAGTAAATGATTATTCAGTTACTTTTCCACCAGCAGCTTCAATTTTAGCTTTAGCTCCACCACTGACTTTATCAACAGTAACGGTGATAGCGTTCTTAATCTCGCCATTGGCAAGTATTTTCACAGGCATTCCTTTGTTGGCCATGCCTTTTTCGATAAGCATTGCACTATTCACTTCAGTTCCTGCCACAAAAGAATCCAGCTGGCTGAGTGAAACAATGGAGTAACGAACGGTATTAATATTATGAAAACCGCGCTTTGGTACTCGACGTTGCAGAGGCATCTGACCGCCTTCAAAGCCTGGTTTGATACCGGATCCTGAACGGGATTTAAAACCTTTGTGACCACGCCCAGCAGTCTTACCATGTCCTGAACCAGGTCCACGGCCGAGACGCTTTCGTTGCCTTCTCGAACCTTTACTCGGTGAAAGATTTCCTAAATTAATCATATTAAGCCTCCTCTACCCGGATAAGATGAGCAACCTTATTCATCATACCCCTCATTTCAGGAGTATTTTTTCGGGTAATAGTCTTATTCATTTTAGTCAGACCAAGACCTGTAAGAGTAGCTTGAATTTTTTTGGTACTTCCAATTCCACTCTTAACCAGTGTAAATGTAATTGTTTCGGACATTTGACTACCTTCTACTGTATTATAAATAGAAAAAGCACAGCTTTATATTGGAGTAATACAACCAACAGCAAGCTATGCTTTCATTATGCTTGGATTTCTTCTATGCTTTTACCACGAATCTGCGCAATTCTTTCTGCAGAACGAAGATGCTTGAGCCCATCCAGTGTGGCTTTGACCATATTGTGTGGATTGTGTGACCCAAGGCATTTAGTGAGAATATTGGTTACCCCAACGGCCTCAAGTACTGCACGAACAGGGCCACCAGCAATAACTCCAGTACCTTCAGATGCAGGTTTCAACAGGACCTTGCCTGCACCATATCGTCCAGTGATCATGTGAGGGATGGAAATATCCGTAAGCGATACAGAAGTCATATCTTTTTTGGCTTTTTCAACACCTTTACGAATGGCCTCAGGGACAAGATTTGCCTTCCCTAAACCATATCCAACTTTTCCCTTTCCATCGCCAACAACAACAATGGCACTGAAACTGAATCTCCGTCCACCTTTAACTACTTTGGCAACACGGTTAATAAAAACAATCTTTTCTATAAGTTCGTCGGAACTCTCGTTCCTGGAACGCTTAAAATCTGCCAAGGGACACCCCCGTTACTGGTTTATAACATTAAAATTGAATTCCACCTTCCCGTGCTCCTTCGGAAAGTGCTTTTACTCTGCCATGATAGATATATCCACCACGATCAAAAACAACCTTTTCAACACCAGCATTTTTTGCTTTACCAGCAAGGAGAATTCCCACTTGTTTGGCAACACCGGTTTTGCTTTTATCATCAGATTCCTGGAAATCCTTATCAACCGAAGACATTGAAGCAACGGTTTTTCCGGACCCATCATCTATAATCTGGGCATAAATATGTTTGTTACTTTTAAAGACACGAAGACGGGGTTGATCACTACTTCCAGTGATCTTTTTTCGAATTCGACGAATCCGTTTTGCCCTGGCTGTGGTCTTTGCATTAGTCTTAGCCATTTTTCTATACCATTATAGTTAAAACCGTTACCATGGTAACGATAATTTATTAAGCAGTTGCCCCAGCTTTACCTACCTTACGAACAATATGTTCGTCTTCGTAACGGATCCCTTTACCTTTATAAGGTTCTGGTTTCCTAATCTGGCGAATATTTGCTGCAGTTAAGCCAAGAAGTTCTTTGTCTATGGACTCTACAATAATCTTATTGTTTCCATCGACGCTGATCTGAATTCCATCAGGGAGCGCAAATTCGACAGGATTAGAATATCCAACATTTAATGTTAATATCTTTCCTGACATATTTGCCTTATATCCAACACCCTCAATAATGAGTGTTTTCTTAAAGCCCTTATCTACGCCAATAACCATATTATTGATCAGACTTCTGGTTAATCCACGAAATGCATTTGTTCTTTTACTATTATCTCTATTCTCAACTATAATTTCCTGATCTTTCACTGATACTTCAAGCTCAGAGATTATTTCACGATCAAGGTTTCCCTTGTTGCCGCTAATAGAGATTTTCTGTCCTTTAATATCCACCTTAACACCAGATGGAACCTGAACAGGTTTTTTACCAATACGAGACATGATACCCTCCGTTACCTGCTAGTCTTACCAGACCTCGCAAAGAATTTCTCCGCCAACATTGTTAGCCCTTGCAGTTTTATCAGTAATAATGCCGTGTGAGCTGGAGAGAATGGCAATTCCAAGTCCATTTAAAACTTTCGGAATTGCATCTACCCTGGCATATTTTCGTAAACCGGGTTTACTGACACGTTTAATTCCGGTGATAACCGGAGTATTGTCGACAGTATACTTTAAGTTAACAGTTAATGTTCCCTGAGGTCCGTCATCATTGATTAAATAATCAGTGATGTATCCTTCCTCTTGAAGAACCTTGGCAATATTAACCTTTGCCTTGGAATTTGGCATGGTCACAGAATCAAATCGTGCCATAACTCCATTTCTAATCCTGGTCAGCATATCTGCCAGGGGATCGCTCATAGACATCGCGAACTCTCCT
>JAOZKX010000043.1 GCA_029935135.1 Desulfocapsa sp. | reverse complement strand
CAAAAAGAAAATAATATACTCTTTTTCATTTCACCCTTTTACATTCCATTTCCTTATTATATTCCTTCCATATGGGATCGTCATAGCTGTTGTGACAACCGACACAGGTTCCCACCCGGAGGATGGCATGCAGTTCTTCTTTATTAAAGGGACGAAGATCGGGGCGCGAACCATGCTGCAACTGTTCACCCTCGATGGTGACGAAGGCATCAAATGGAACCGTTTTTCCGTCATAAGTTTCCACACCCTGATCCAGAGCGGTAAACTGCCAGTTCCCTTCTTCATCCACAGAGACCGTCCCCTCACCAAGCCCAACGGTCTTGGTGGACTGATGACAGTCGACGCACTCCCGGCCCTTGGCCTGGGTTGTATGCGGATTAATAGCCGCCATGGTGAAACGGTTAAAACCACCGGCAACGCTTCCCTCTTCATCTACCAGAGTCACAATATCCTGGCAGCCGGGTGTGACAATCACGACCTCTTCTTTCCACAGCGCCAGCATGGGCTTTTCATAACGAATATACGACCTGCCCTCTTCCCACATGCCGGCAGTTTCTTTCAATGTCAATTTATCCAGATGTTTCTCTGCCGCATCTCGCTTGGCATGACAGCCATAGCACTGAGGAACCCATGTGGAATGACACGCCTCACAGGTAACCCGCTTATGTCCGGAAAAATCACACACCCCTTTTTTGGGAGGAGCCAGGGGATAGACCTTATCATTGACCCGTCCCGTCATCTCAAATTTACCCTTGTTCTTCCGTATATTGCTGACCGGATCACCCTTGCGGGTTACTCCCGGATTCTCCGAATGACACATTTCACAGGAGATCTCCAGCTGTTCCTCATAGTGGGAGTAGCTGGTTCCATCCCCCATAATCTCATTGCGGGTATGGCAATCAATACAGGCCATCTCTTTTTCATGGTGAATGTCTTCTGCAATTTCAAGATAGAAACGATTTCCCGGCAATTGCTTGGAATTCATCCCTCCATGCTCATAGGGTGTCCCGTAACCTTCCGACTCAAAGACTCCTGTATAGGATATACCAATACGACCAGATCGATTATGACAGCGAATACAGTTTTCTTCGTCCACCTTTTTGATGATAAGGGGATGAATCTTCTTCTTTTCACTGCTTGTCTCATCACCAAAACCGGCCACCCCCTGCCTTTCACTCCCCTCCGGCAGCAGGTAATGACAGGCGGAACAACCACCTCCCTTCTCATTGAAGAAATCGGGCGCACCGGGCAGATCATTTTTCTGTTTCCAGAGATGACAGGTTGCACACAGTTTACGAAAATAATCCAGGGCGAGGGATGTCTCACCACTGTCCATCAGCTTTTTGATGGTAAGCTCAGTATCCTGAGAATCTGTTTCCCCCCAGTAATAGAGCAAGGTACCGATTATCCCTCTGTTGGTAGCCATAAGAGAATTCATCACCTTTTTTACATCAGTTGGGTGACAGCCCTCGATGCCGCAGGTTTTCTCGACCACCCGCAAATCACCGGGATTCAAAACCATCCCTGCATGGGCCTTCTCTTTATCAATGGCAAGACCGTCACCAAGGTGGCAGGAGGCACAACCAATAACCCGTGGGTCATGGGCCGGATCCAGTTTTTCCTCCTGGTGGCAGGAGAGACACATATCGATCCTGCCGCTGGTAGTGATATGCACCTGGCTAGGGCGTTCCGTCAGCAGTTCTCTTACTGTCAAGACAGCGACAACCAGTAAAAGTAGAAGCAAAAACAGCTGTTTCTTCATGCCCCACCGTTCTCTGCTTTTTTGCATCTTCTCCTTCACCATCTCTTAATCCTGAAATCTCTGTACATTTGGATACCTGCGCCCGTACCCGAACGCCTTACTGGTGACTTTCAGTCCCATGGGAGCCTGCTTCCGTTTGTATTCATTTAAACGAACACGACGAAGAATATCGAGTACCAGTTGTTCCTCAAGCCCTCTGTTTGTGATCTCTGCAACTCCCAGATGCTCTTCCAGATGCAGTTCCAGAATCTGATCAAGAATTGCATAATCCGGCAGATCATCCTGGTCACACTGATCTGCCTTCAACTCTGCCGTGGGCGCTTTGGTGATGGTGCGAAGGGGAATGATCTCTTTTTCCCGGTTAATATAACGGGCAAGTTCATACACCAGCTGCTTGGGAACATCTGAGATAACAGCCAGGCCCCCATTCATATCTCCATACAGGGTACAGTAGCCCACTGCCATTTCACTTTTATTACCCGTGGAAAGGAGCAGATGACCAAACTTATTGGAAAGTGCCATAAGCAGATTCCCCCGGATGCGGGCCTGTAGATTCTGTTCTGTGACATCTGCTTGCTTTCCTGCAAAAAGAGAACTGAGACTTTCCTGAAAAGAACCGAACAGATCACTGATGGGAATCATTTCAAAACCGCAGGCAAGATTATTCGCAAGGGCTGTCGCATCTTCCATGGAATCATTGGAACTATAGGGTGAAGGCAGGGCCACACCAAGAACATTTTCCGCGCCCAGTGCCTTTACAGCAAGGGCGGCACAAAGGGCTGAATCAATACCACCGGAGAGGCCCAGTACCACAGAACGAAAGCCACATTTCGTGACATAATCACGAACCCCCATAACAAGGGCATCGTGGACTGCCCCAAGACCATCTTCTTCTGCGGCCTCATGCAGTTCTGCACTCCAGTCACTACTCTCCACAACAAGCATATCTTCTCTAAAGCCACGACACTTCCCGACAATCCGTCCACGGGAGTCCATCAACAGACTACGACCGTCAAACAACAATGAATCCTGTCCGCCCACCTGATTGACATAGAGCAGGGGGGTCTGGTAACGACGACAAATACTCTGAAACAAATCGTGACGAACCCCTTCCTTATTGCGCTGAAAGGGAGAAGCAGAAATATTTACAAGACAATCCACATATGTGTTCTCTGCAAAAAGATTCGCAACAGGATCAGAACCATATTCATCGATAATAGGATGCCAGATATCTTCACAGATGGTTATGCCCAGCTGCAACCCCTTCCACTGCACCACAGTAGACTCACTCCCCGACTCAAAATATCGTTTTTCATCGAAGACATCATATGTTGGCAGCAATTGCTTGCGGACTCTCTGCACAACCCTGCCCCCTGCAATAAGATAGGCACTGTTGCAGAGCCCCTTGCCGCCCTTGAGCTGCTGCCGTTGTTCCACACAGCCAATCAGTATATCGATGGCAGGCAAATCCTGGCACAGCTGTTCCAGGGCTTTATCGTGAGCATGCAAAAAAGACGGACGCTCCAACAGATCTTGAGGAGGATACCCGGAGAGGACAAGTTCCGGGAAAATTGCCAACTCACACCCTTTCTGCACGGCCTTTTGACATCCAGCAAGAATCTTTTTGCTATTCCCGAGGAAATCACCAATCACCGGGTTTATCTGAACAAGGGCTATTTTCATATATTTTCAAAGAAAGAAGGAAAGCAAGGGGCAACGACTCCCCTCCAAACAACAGGCGCATCTATTTGCTGTGTTTACCATATCCTGTCTCATTGTCAATTCACACCTCTCTCTCACAGAAAGAAAAATACCGGTTTACCGTTTATCATCGCTATGAGTCAAAGACTTTTTCATTCCAATCACCGTGATGATCTGATAGTATACAGTAACCATGTCAACTCAGAAACCTGCCTATTCGTCTTCAAACCCCTCTCAACTGCAACGGGAAATTCTCTCTTCCCTCAGTAGTGCGCCGGGAGACAGTACGGCTCAATGCGAAAAACTCCAGCACCTTTTTGCTAAAAACAAAGATGAAACCTGTCAGATCATTCTTCATAATCTGGTCCAACTCCACTTCTCAGCGGAAGATGCCTGTGTCCACTGGGAGGCCATTGTCGACCATGCACACTCCCTGGAAAAGCGCCTGGAACGCGGAGTAGGGTTGACGACGGCAGCCTGTGACTACTTCAGTGCCATTAATCCCTGCCTGGACAACCCCAAGCTAATTGAATTCACTTATTTTGAAAAAATGGTCAAGTCTGCTCACTATGACTTCTTAACAGGCTTACTCACTCGTGGGGCTTTTCACAGCTATTTTGAACAGGAGATCTCCAGGGCCAAGCGGCACAACCATAACGCTACGCTTGTCTTTTTCGACCTGGACAACTTCAAAATAATCAATGACAAATATGGACACCTTGCCGGCGACGAAGTGTTGCGACAGGTCGGTAAAATCATCATTGCCTCGAAACGAAAAGAGGATGTGGCTTGTCGTTTTGGAGGAGATGAGTTTGTAATTCTGCTTCCAGAAACAGATCGATTTATGGCGCTTCGGGTCAGTGAAAAGATCCATAAACGGATTAACGATCTAACGATTCAGTATGATAACAAAGCAATTCAATGCAAATGCAGTGGCGGCCTGGCATCATTTCCTGCTGACAGCAATACAGGCACGGGCCTGCTGGACTGTGCAGATCGGGCCCTGTACCAGGCAAAAAGCAGAAAATCTCACGCCCTGACACTTTTTTCCAGGGAACACCGGCAATTCACTCGGATACCATTTCAAGAGGCAATCCAGGTTCGTCCTGTTGAGAGTGAAGGCTCCATCCATTTTGGCAAATCCAAGAATATCAGTAAGGGCGGGCTTCTTATCACCAGTGAAAAACCCTATGAAATAGGGACCACTCTGGAACTGCAAATCCCTCTTAAAGAATCTGCTCCCCTGATTGTTACCGGAAGAGTAATCCGCCTTGAACAGGTTAAACCGCACTCGTATGATGTGGGACTTTGTTTTTTAAAGTCAAAGAGTACAACAAACCCCATAGCCACATTTATCCTGCAGCAACTTACCAGTTGAGCAACAGGTGGCAGAATTATGGCTTCTAAAGACGAACAACAACTCATAGAACTCCTATCTTTCCTCCAGATTGCCTTAAAAAACATCCGTCTCTACCCATCAGGTCATGATGTTGTGCAGGCAAGAACCAACGCTGCCCATCAATTTCTGACACGACTCCTGGCAAAAAAAAAGATCCTGCTGTTTGGTGTAGCCAAAAATATCATTACCTATGGCGGTCACCCAATTGGTGAAAAGGTGGCAGCATGTTCAGCTTTTGCCACCATCCTCGGTCTCCATGACATTGCATCCGTCACTTTTTCCACCGGAGTCAGCCAGCACTCACTGTTTTCGTTTCTAAAAGCTGTGGGAGTCCCTCCGGAACACCGACAGACCACAAAAACATTACAAGAGGAACTCGACTCCCTCAAGGTGTCTCAGATCACAATCGAAACAGTCGACTATGATTATTTTAACCGAGTCCAGGGAAAGAATGGGAAAAACAGTCCGGGGGAGAGGCTGACCTGGCTCGCATTTGCAAAAAAACTTACCAGTGGCGGACTTGGTACATCAGGAGAAAACCACGATGGCCATTTAGGAACAGGAGGCTCATCAGCACCGGAAGCATTAGCTGCGGCCATCAATGAGCAGGCAAAGCAGCAGCCGCAAATCATCCAGGATTTCTCAACGCTCCTGGATAACATGCTGCAGGGTCCCCTTGAGTCATCTGCCCCTACATCCTTTGGTGGAAAGGAACTGGACACCATTCTTACTTCCTTAAACCCGGATCTGCGTGAACAATTCCTGCGCACAACCATAGAACGATGTGACCACAATCGACTGCACACAGACCCCGAAAAAATCTTCACAAATTTTTCTGACAATCTGGTGTACGATATGATGCAGCAAGTCAATGAACAAGGCGTAACTGTCTCTCCGGCACTGCTGCAGCTTATTCAGAAACTCTCCCAGATACGCTTCACTCCAGATTCTGCCATCACCCCTGCCATGTCTGACAAACAGGTGGAAAGCACCCTTGAATCAAGAAAATATAAAGAATTTGTCAGCAAAGGGTACCAGGATACCCTTGAGAAACTCTCCAGTACAGACTCCGGCGCACGCAACGCCGCCCCTGAAGGATTCTCCATCGGACTGCATCTGGCAACGATGGAAGAAGATCACCTTAATACCCAATTGGTTCAGGCCATTCTTATTTTTATGAAGGAGGCAGAAGATGAAGAATATGAGCAGTTGGCAGACAAGCTTATGAGCTTCACATTTCAGCTTCCCGAAGAGGGCGCATTTACCCTTCTCCATGTTATTGCTGAAACACTTATGCAGCACACCACGGAAAAACAATCACAGGCCTCCAGGGAGGTCGCCGGGAAATGTTTAAAAGAGATGACGGCACCTGATTTCCTTGATTATATCCACCTCTCATTAAAGGATGCCAGCGAACAAAAAAAGAAGGCGGCCATAGCGTTCCTGATTCTTCTCGGCCCCCGTATCCTGAAACGATTACTCAAACGATTTTGTATGCAGCGGGATATCAGTGAAAAAGACCCTCTGGTTTCTGTATTTAAAACATTCCGGGTAAAAACACTGACCATTATCTTTACGAAAATTCCCAACGAAAATGCAAACATTGTCCTGCGCCTCCTGACTCTGGTCACATACCTCGGTACAGACGGACTTGCCCGCATCCTCCACACCCTACTGGATCATTATGACTCCGAAGTCCGCGACCGGGTATTGGACCTTCTCCTTCCCCTGCATGATGAGAAATCCATAAAGCTGTTACAATCCATGCTTAAATCCAAGGAAGAGCATGTGGTTGAAGCGGCTATTGCCCAGTGCAACAAACATAGTCTTCCCCAATGCACACCGGAACTGGTAAAACTCCTTACCCCCCAACTTATGAAAAAGGCCGGAATAGAGCGAAACAGAAAACTCTTCATCATCCTGGGCAGGATCGGTGACAAACACGCCCTGCCGATGCTTGAAGAAATTGCCAATGCAAAATGGCCCTTTCACCAGGAACTTATTGCCAACATGAAACAGATCCTCTATTACTCCTTAAAAGGATATCGCCCCGGTGAACGAATGAAAATGGTGAAACTGGGCCTGAAATCCCAGGATGAAAAAATTCGCCAGATTTGCAGTGCCCTCTAACACCAGTACAAACATATGAGCCTGCCTAAACAACAAAATGCTGTCCTGCAAAAACGGATCTTCAGCACCCTCTCTCTGCTGCGACTCTGCATTACCAATGCCCGCCTCTACTCCATTAACCATGCCAAAACCACAGAACTGATCGAAAAAGCATTTCTCAGCATCAAAGATGTCCTGCGAATGAGTCAAGAATTTACTATTCTCGTTATTGACAGTGACCTGATTGTTAACAACAAACCCATCCGACCGGAAGAGGCAAAACATTACGCGCTCTTTATCACTATCCTTAAGCAAAAGGGGATCGAGCACATCTCATTCAGCAATAAGCTGACTCTGGCTGCTCTGAGCGGATTTCTCGCAGACCTCTCATCTCCTGCAGACATGCCGATTGCCACTTACCCGGGTGTCTCCAGTGGTAAACTGACAATGAGACAGAATGTGGGGCTGCAGTCCGGGTCTGATACAGCAGCACCTTCCGGAAGTGGGCAGGGAGCGCTTCCTGGTAAGAGGCTGAGCGCAGCAGAAAAAGACAGTCAGCTCAGCAGCAGGATTCTGGCCCTGTCCAATCAACAACTGGCCATGGCGCAAGAGCTTTTTTTCTCAATCAGAAATGGTAAAGACGCTGACCTGCGAGGCGTACAGGACAACATGTCTTCCTTTATCACTCTCTTTTCAAAAAACCTGAATCCCCTGTCACTTCTCTCTTCTCTGAAAAAGGGTGACGAATATACCTTCACCCATGTCATCAATGTCTGTATTCTCACCCTCGCCCAGGCCGAAGCCCTTGGTTTTCAGGAACATCACCTTTATGACATAGGCATTACTGCCACCCTTCATGATATCGGGAAGATGTTCATCCCCAATGAAATTCTCAACAAACCTGAGAAATTAGACAAGAATGAACGGGCAACCATAGAAACCCACGCCATGAAAGGCGCCGGCTATATCCTCACACTCCCGGAAGTACCGAAACTTGCGGTACTGGCGGCACTGGAACACCATATCCGTTTTGACGGGGGGGGCTACCCGCATATCGGCCATACCTGGAAAACCCATATTGTCAGCCAGATGATTGCCATTGCTGACACCTTTGATGCCATGCGCAGTACCAGGCCTTACAGTAAGGCAGCGTCAGAAGATCAAATCTGTGAGATGATGATGCGGGAAAAAGGATCTACATTTAATCCCATGCTGGTGGAAAACTTTCTTAATATCCTGCAACGAAAACGATAGGACGGTACGCCTTCCGGTTACAAGCGGCAATACACATCATTTTCCTTTCGATCGCTGATATTTCTGCACTGCCCTATTGTGTTCCCGCAGATTTTCTGAAAAATAATGTGTGCCGTTGTTTTTAGAAACAAAATAGAGGTATTTGCTCTCCTCGGGATGGAGAACAGCCTTGAGTGCATCTTCTCCCGGATTACAGATAGGGCCAACCGGCAATCGTTTCAGGGTATAGGTGTTATAGGGAGAGGGAGTACGAAGATCTTTACGGGTTAATCTTCCTGAAAAATTTTCAATCCCGTAGGAGACAGTGGGATCAGACTGCATCCGCATCCCTTTTTGCAAACGATTCAGGAACACTCCGGCAATGAGCGGACGCTCCGAGGCATCTCCTGTCTCTTTTTCAACCATGGCTGCCAGGATAAGGGTATCCCAGAAAGAGAGCTCTGCAGGAAGGTCTTCCTGCAGTTCTTCCCAGACAGTAAAAAACCGCTGAACCTGCATCAGGAGAAGATCTCCTGCCGTATATCCCTGTCTGGTCAGGTAATATGTATCTGGATAGAGATACCCCTCCAGGCTGGTACCCAGTTGAATATTTGCTTTTTTAAGAAACTGCGGATCATTGGCCAGCCGGATAAACTCATCAGGGTCGCACCAGCCTCCAGAGGAGAAAATATCTGCAATATCGGCAACAACAAGACCTTCCGGGATGGTTACAGGGTGTTGTACAGGCCTTGCTGTGGACAACTCCCTTAAAAGTTCTTCAGGAGTCTGTCCACGATGCAACGCAAATTCCCCCGCCTGCAGTTTTCTGGCCAGCTTGCTATATCTGGCAAGGAGCAAAAAACGAATATCTATTTCCGCGAGCTCACTGCGGGCCAGAATCCTGTTAATCTCCTGCACAGAAGATCCCCTTGGAATAACAACCTGTACAGACTCATCCCGGCTGCCGGCTGCCGGCTGATTACGATACTGATTAAACCAAAAAATACTCCCAGCAGTCAGAACAACAAACAAAAGGACCACCACAAGGGCGATCCTTTTTATAAGCAAAAATCCAACGGGGGCTTCTTGCATATCTTTTCTATCCACAATCATTCAACAGAGAAAGATACTATTTCTTTTGTTTCTTCTTTTTGTTCTCTTCAAAGGCGAGTCGAACCACTGCATCCATATCCTTGACCGGATAGAAACTCATAATCTTCCGAATCTCGGGAGGAATCTCCACCAGATCCTTTTTATTTTGCTCAGGAATAATCACCTGATTAATATCAGCACGAACGGCCGCCAGAGCCTTCTCTTTCAAGCCTCCAATGGGCAGAACCCGGCCACGCAATGTGACCTCACCTGTCATGGCAAGATGTTTTTTTATCTTTTTACCGGTAATCGCAGAATAGATCGCTGTAGCCATGGTAATACCGGCAGAAGGACCGTCCTTTGGAATGGCTCCTGCAGGCACATGTACATGGATATCATTTTTGTCAAAATACTCGGGTTTCACTTCAAGGTCTTTAAAACGACTTTTACAGTAGGTAAGCGCTGCCTGCACCGACTCTTTCATCACATCACCAAGCTGTCCGGTGAGGGTCAACTTCCCCTTTCCGGGCATGATATTCACCTCAATCTGGAGGATTTCTCCTCCCACCTCTGTCCAGGCGAGCCCTGTCACAAGGCCAGGCTGATGCAGGGTTTCCAGTTCCGATTCGGGGATGGTTTTCGGAGGTCCGAGATAACGATTTAATGTATTCTCAGTGATGGCATACGGTCCCTTCCCACCTTCTGCGATTTTTCTGGCCACCTTGCGGCACACCTTGCCGATTTCCCGTTCCAGATTTCGCAATCCGGCCTCATGGGTGTAATGGCTGACAATATATTGCAATGTTTCATCGGTTAAACGCAGATGCCTGCCTTTAATCCCGTTTTCTTTAATCTGCCGCGGCAGCAGATACCTTCTGGCTATCACGACCTTTTCTTCCAGCGTGTAGCCGGAAAGATTGATCAGTTCCATCCTGTCCAGCAAGGGCCCGGGAATAGTATCCGTTCTATTGGCCGTGGTGATGAACATAACCTTGGAAAGATCAAGGGGCATATTCATATAATGATCGGTAAATTCAAAATTCTGTTCCGGATCAAG
>JAOZKX010000042.1 GCA_029935135.1 Desulfocapsa sp. | reverse complement strand
CCAGCTAATTCGTTTGATTCTCAACCAGAGCCAGACGAATGCCCAATCCAATCAGTACAGACCCTGAGATACGATCGAGCAAGGTCGCCATTCGACGATTCCTGCGAAAACAATTCGTTGTTTTCGCAGCTGTCAGAACAATAAAGGCCTCAACACACACGGCAACCAGAATCACAATCATACCCAGGAGAAGAATCTGCATGGAAGGGTGTCCCAATTCCGGCCGCACAAATTGCGGCAGAAATGCCATAAAAAAAATGGCAACCTTCGGATTAAGGATATCGATAAGCGCTCCCTGCCGAAAGGCCTTCCAGAATGTTGCATGCCCCTGTTTACTTACAGGAATATCAAAAGAGACACCTTTTGAGCGCAAGGCCTGTACGCCCAGATAAATAAGATATGCCGCCCCCACATACTTCACCACAGCAAAGGCTGCAGCAGAAGTTGCAAGAATCGCTGACAGGCCGAAGGCAGCGGCAAAAACATGCACCAGAGCACCACTGCAGACCCCAAGAGATGAGGCGATTCCAATCTTTCGCCCCTGGGAAATCGTTTTCGAGAGCATGTAAAGCATATCTGGACCGGGTGAAATATTGATCGCAACCGCCGCAGATAAAAATAATAGCCAATAAGAAGATGATTCCATCCTACCCCCCTTGCTGTCGTAATAAGGAAAACTTAAAAGGACAGGTATCTCAAATATGTTTCCGGCTTACTTTCATGTACATAGAATTGTATCTCGTAATACAGCCATGTCTGAGGACAAATCAGTTTATCGTAAACCATGCCCTCTATTTTTTGGTCGTATCCCGCATAGAAAAACAGTTTTTTGTCCTATTCTCCTTCTGCGTAACTGAGCAAATCCTGTTCGACTGAGCCACCCTGCTTCCCTGCTTTTTTTCCATCTCATTTTTTGCAGATAACCATACCGACCACACCCTTCCATTCGAAACCATATTCTGCCCCCTGGTTTGAGCAGCATCCTGCAATAGCTTAACTGTTCATATAATGCAGGATCCTTGTCTCTCCTGTCTGGAAAAGAAAAGACTATCACATCAAAACAGGGTTTACGAGAATAATTACAGAGATCATCTGTAATACGAACAAATTCTGTCTGTTCCGGAACATGAGTAAGAAGCCACTGATCAAACCCCTTGTTCCCATACACACTGATAATGGAGAGTGGTTCGCTTTGAGGTTTGGCTTTATGCAGCAAAGTGCGCAAAGCAGCTGATTCTTTTTTTTGAACAAGAGCATCGTCACTGCTGACTGCTTTTGCTCTGAATAGAGATAGTGCCTGTATCATTTTGTCCCCCTTAATTGTATGTGTTGTACCGCTCCTGCGCATCAATACAGAAAATTCCTTTAGTGCAGTCTGGCAAGGCACAGGCCAAGTAAAATTCCTGCTCCATACCAGAGAAAAAACTTTGCCAATGCAAGGATTCTTTTTCCACTCCTTGCAGAATGGAGAGACAACATTCCGTTACCTTCGCTGCTGCTGCTATCTTCAGGCTCTACCAACCAGAGCCATTTTGTTTGCCCCTGCCGCATTACGCCTCCTCCTCTTTGTTGTTTATTGGAAATGTTACCCTGTTTTTTTCTTTGCCTAATTATATCCAAACTGGTAGACAGGAACAGATACAGAAAACGAAGAATTCAACCATAACAGTTTGCGATACAGGGGAATCAAGAGGGTGGAATACCATTACATAACACTGGCAAATCAACTTGAAAGACAAATCTCCGCAGGAGAGTATCGGGCCGGGGACAAGCTCCCCTCCCTGCGTAAACTTCGCGCTGCCACAGGGCGCTCTATTTCCACTGTCTACCAGGCCTATGAAGAACTAGAGAACCGAGGCCTTGTAGAAGTTCGGCAAAAATCAGGCTTCTTTGCCCGAGCATTGCTGGAAAATATCCTGCCCCTGCCGAAACAGGGGATATGTCCTGTAAAACCTCATAAAGTTGCCATCAATGTCCTCTCCTCTCTTATTCAACGTTCTCTGGACAATCCTGACCTGATTCCCTTTGGGGAGGCAATAGCGGCCCAATCCCTTCTGCCGGGTAAACAGATGGCGGCAGCTGTACGAACTGCTGCTGCCGGCTATCTGGATGGCAGCTGTGGGACTTACGGAGCCTCCATCGGATATCAGGAGTTACGACACGAACTGGCCCGGCGTTCATTGCATATCGAACAGCAATCCTGCGGGGGTGAGATTATCATCACCCAGGGTTGTATGAATGCCATAGAGCTCTGTCTGCGCAGTGTGGCCAAATCCGGAGATTTGATTCTTTTGGAATCCCCCACATTCCTCTGTTACCATCAATTGATTGAAGATCTCAATATGCAGGTCATCGAGATTCCAACAGACCCAAGCCTTGGACTCAACCTGAAAAAGGTGCTGCAAACTCTGGAAGAACACGATGTACGGGCAGCACTCTTCAACCCGACATTTCAGAATCCACTGGGTTTTGATATGACTGCTGCGACAAAAGAAGAACTGGTCACACTGTTTGCTGCCCGGGGTATCCCGATCATTGAGGATGACATTTATGGTGATCTCTACTTCGGAGAGGGTCGCTCGCTGCCGCTAAAGTCTTTTGACAGACAAGGCATGGTGCTCTACTGCTCTTCCTTTTCAAAATCCCTGTTTCCAGATCTGCGCCTGGGCTGGACACTGGCGGGGAAGTTCAGAGAAAAGGTCAAACGCCTTAAATTTAATAACTCCATAGCATGTTCTCAGCTTACCCAGCGTGCCTTGTGTGAGTATCTTAAAAGCGGAGGCTATGAAAGGCATCTGCGGAAATTGCGTAATAGTTTACGAAAGCAGGCTGCTGATATGAGCCAGGCAGTTGCCAGATACTTTCCTGAAGGTACCAGAATTTCATCACCCAAAGGCGGAATGTGCCTCTGGGTGGAAATGGCTGCCTCGGTTGACAGCCTTGAACTTTTTCATCTTGCTGAGAAGGAAAATATTGCGATTATGCCGGGGAGTCTCTGTTCCGGGACCGGTCAGTATAACCACTGTATCCGCTTGAGCTATGGACACCCCTGGAGTGAACGCTTGGAAAAGGGAATGAAAACCCTTGGCCGACTCGTCCATTCCCTTACCATTGCCGATAAACCGGCGATGGTAAGTGCCGAAGAGGAAGAAATTGTCATTGGCCTAAACAGTGACCCTGATTTTCTTAAGATTGATGCTATTGTCTCGCACTTCCGTTTACAAAACAGTGGTTTTGCGCTTCGCTTCCACCAATCTATTTCCGGAAACATCCTCAAACTCCTGGCCAGCAGGGAGCTACAGGGCGGATTCGTCTTTGGGGAGTGTGAGGATGATAGATTTGTTGTCCAGCCTCTGGCCACTCATTATTTACGAATCGTAGGCCCCACTCAGATGTCCGACCAGATTATTCAAGGCAATTATCAGGACCTGGCAGAACTTCCATGGATTGGAAATCCTGCAGAATGCCCATATTGTCAGTTGCTCAAGGATATTTTTTATACCCGTGGCCTTCGCCCCAAAAGTGTTGTGACAGCAAACGAAGAATCTGCAATTTTAAGTATGATAAAGGCGGGAGTAGGCTTAAATTTCATGCTCGAAACACAGGCCAGACAGCTTGCAGATGAAGGTGCCCTTGTCATTTGGGAGCAGGAACGATTTGTACAGCCCTTATCCTTTGTTACGCTGAAGAGTGAGCAGGAAGATATGAAAGTGCAGGCAATACAAGAAGTAATTGCCAAGATAAGCGACTGGTGATTCGACAATAACACAATTTACTTATTTATCAGATCTCAGTTTACAGTTGCAGCGATATCGCCACACCACCCTTTAGATTGTCAGGAATTGACGGAGCAAATTCCAATACAAACAGCTACAACCTGATATCTGGTTTACAATACAACTTTTAAGATCCGGACATTTTTTCAGAAAGACTCACCGAGATGCTGCATTAGTGAGAACCGGAACCATCAGTGTCCAGAATCCATCTGCAATATTCTCGAAACCATTCCCGACCTTGAGGACATCCTCCAGAGTTGAGGATGGTTCTCCAGGAGTATCAATCCGCACATCGTAATACGCCTGCCGGATATCCTGCATATCAAAAGTTGCGTACAGTTCCGTGGCACTGGTGTAAATGACCTGCTCCGGAAGGAGTCGAAAAGAGCCCGCACCGAGAAGGGACACATCTGACGACTCTGTAAAACCCAGCCCGCTAAGTCTAAGGGTTACCGTCCCACTATTCCCACTTTCCCTGGGAGAGATGTCAATTAAATACGGTTCGTTAATATAGCGGGCAGTTATCGTATAGCTGCCGCCTCCACTTGCGACAGCATAGCCAAAAAGAGAGATGAAACAGCTGGAGTTTTGTATTGGAGAAATACCGAATTCATAGGTTCCCCGTGGAGAGAGCATATCTGTACTCACTTCCCCCTCTCTTGGATTGAGATGCGCAGTACCTTGGGAGGCATCAAGGAGAACGGTCTCAAGGCCGTCTCCAGGAACAAGCTCTACAAGGAGGGTTCTCCCGACTTCAGCCTCATATGAATAGCGAACTATCTGATATTGACTGACCATCCCATCAACGGGTTGGCCGGGTGACAGGGAAATCGTTTCCCCTGGTTCAGGAGGAAGAAATCCGGAATGTCGGGCATCGTGCTGCACCATCGGCCAGGAAGATGGTGCAGGACCTGCAACGGAACTCGTCTCTCTGGCAACGATACGGCTGTTACTGTATGGAGGATTCCCCACCACCGTCAATAGTGTGCCGTCGGCTGCCATAACCAGATGAGTGCCCCCTGAAGAGCCATAGCGATAATTACCATCGGTATCGAAGGCCTGTCCGTCAGAAGAATAAACGGTTCTATCATTATCCAGAGTGATATCCAGACCTATGGCCGGAGGGTAAGAATAATTCCCGACTGTCAGACTCCGCTCCCATTTAAGATTCCCATCAGGGGACAAGGCCTTCAGTCCCCCGGTCCAGATTTCATCAACAAGCAGATTGCCAAGGCTCCAATAGATCGTCCCATCAATATCCACAACGGGTGTGGAGTGAGCATTGCCTGAACTTGGATAGCTCCATTTTACACTACCATCCAGATGCAGAGCATATAAGCCATCACCGGTTGACAAGTAAAGGGTACCGTCCGGGCCAATGGAAAGCGGTTGCAAGCGACCCAGAGTCTCAACAAAGCTCTTCGTCCATTGTAATGTGCCATCTGGATTGAGTGCCACAAGAAGTCCCAGTTCCTGATAAATACCATCATCGTCCTGAACCAGGTTATTGCCAATCAGGTAAATGGTTCCGTCAAGACCGACAGCAGGGGGATACGAGGTGACTGAGGCATTTTCAAAGCCTGCTGTCCTGTTGATATCAAATTGCCAGACGAACTGCCCTGCAGAAGAGATGGCATAAAGGCCGTTTGACTCATGGTTTATTGCTCTTACTCCAACGAGTATATTCCCATGACTGTCAATAGTTGGCTGAATACCCACTGTTGAACTGAGATTTTCAGCTAAAGGATAACTCCATTTCTGACTGCCGTCGGGGTTGTAGGCATAGAGGCTTGTAATCTGACCATTGCTGATGTTTTCATTACATGTAAAATAGATACTGTTATTCAAATCCAGAGTAACAGCTCGAGCATAACCCTGCTCACCTGTATCCACCATCCATTTCTGACTGCCGTCATTGTTCACAGCATAGAGGAGCAATGGTGCACCAACCTGGGAGCTACTCCTGCGGCCCGATATGATATAGATAGTCTCATCAGAGCCCACGGCGGGAGGGTACCTGAATTGATATATGGTGCTAAACTCCCATTTCAAGTCCCCGGCTGCAGCAGAGAGTATGCTCGGGAGCAAAAGAATGAGATAAAAAATATGCTGAAAGGAAAAAATATGCGTCGAAAGGATATAGTATTCATTTTTTTTGTGTGGTAGAAGGTAGACAATCAGGAGTTCCATCCTTTGAGGATGAGCTCTATTTATTGGCGTATGGATCATTTCATCTCTGAACAGCCATTCATTTCTACCACAATTTGAAAACTTGAAAATGGGTATTACTACCCATTTTTAGAAAAAAATGCAGAAAGGAATGGGGGCCCGCTTAAAAGGCCCTTAGCAAGGTGTACAACCCCCTCTTTATTGGCAACATACCCTAAAAAACAACACCTACTTAATAAGCCAGTTCAAATGCACTAAGAATAAGAAAAGTACTCGTACTCTCAAGAAAGTGTCAATATAGGTATTTATACCTATTGTAACTTTTTGTGGTTATGTTTTACTGAATATTAGGAATAGTTCTTTTGTCCTGATACTGCTCAGCTTATTGCTTGCCCTTTATCTTCTCTGTTGGATTGCTGAAGAAAGAACTCTTTATCCCTATACACCAGTAATTTTACGGTTGACTCTTCTGCCGGGAGGAACAAATGTCTCATAATACAAGATTCCTTTTCACCAGCTTTGTAAAAACTCTTATCATCTTGGCCCTCTTTGTCATTTTCTCTGCCGCACCCGTTATGGCAGCACCACCGGCAAACGATGATTTTGCCGATGCCCAGACAATTAGTGGTGCCTCCGGCACTGTTTCGGGCAATAACTATGATGCAACCGAACAGATTGCAGCAGGTGAACCAGAGCATTATCCATCTTTTCCTCCGCAGTATTCCGTATGGTATCAATGGACCGCAGGGAGCAACACCCAGGTTAGTTTTACTGTGCAGGGCAATGACTACGATGTGTTTATGGCTGTCTACGAAGGAGGCAGCATTGATACACTGACCATGAAAGCCGGCAGCAACCATGTAGTTTCATTTACTCCTACAAACGGTAACACCTATTATATTGCTGTTGATGGCGAGGGTTTTTCCACTCTCTATGGAGACTTCACGCTGGAATGGAACACCTCATCTTCCACCAATTCCATCAGCGGACTGATTGAACTGCCTGGCGGCACAGCTCCAGCAGGTGGAGTTACAGTCTCTGTCAACGCTTACGACTCCGTGAATTACCTACTCTATTATACAGCAGTAACTATTCCGGTGGGGAGCAACTCTGCACTCTACTCTCTTATCCTTCCTTCGGACAATTCAGTAGTACATTCGCTCGATTATGGGTATGACGACAGCAGTTATTACCATACTGGATACTACAGCAGCACAGGAACCGTCATAAGCTCATATGATGCCACCCTGCTCGACGGTGGCCAGAATCACTCTGGAATTAACCTGACACTCATTAGGAATTACACCATCACTGGGTCAATTTCCCTCCCCGCCGGAATCACTGCCCCCCCTGGTGGAGTCACTATTTCAGAGATCATTGCTGATGACAACGGTTGGTTTTCACCTTCCTCCGGACCAATAACGATACAGGAAGGGGAGAACTCTGCACTCTACTCCATCACCATTTCTCCACACTCATATAATTCTTATAAAGTTCACTACGCCTATATCGGCGGCGACTACTATGCCTCAGGTTACTATACATCCACAGAAACAATATGGGATGAAGCAGAGGCCGACTCACTCTCAGGCGGAACAGATCATTCAGAAATCGATGTAACCCTCATTGGAGGCAATACCATTACGGGATCCGTTGCCTTACCTGCAGGAGCAACTGCCCCCGCAGAAGGCATATCCTGTGAAATCGATCTGATAAATGCTGAAAGTTCGGGAACTATGCATTTTGAAACAGTAACGATGGCGGCAGGAGATAGCTCGGCACTATATTCTATCAGCATACCGTCAGATTCTTCTGCATCGTTTTCGGTCGCCTACTGGTGTTCAGTGGATGATTATCTCAGCTCAGGATATTACGCTGCTGCAGGAACCACATGGAAAAACAGTGAGGCGGATTCAGTGCCCGGAGGGCAGGACCATTCCGGCATCAACCTCACGCTGCTGACTGGTAATACCATCACTGGCACCATTGCCCTGCCAACCGGCACTGCACCTGCCGGGGGTAGCAGAGTTTATATATACGCAAAAAGTAATTCCCGCACCTATAGTACTACAGTAACTATAAATGAAGGCAGCAGCTCGGCACCGTATTCTATTGCTGCTGTTTTGCCGGACCCATCCCTTACAATGACAGTTTACTATAGTTATTATAACATAGATGACGACACCTACATTGGAAAAGGATACTACACAGCCGCCGGAACAGTATGGGATCAAAATGCTGCAACTCCACTGACAGGCGGTCAAAACCACACAGATATCAACCTGACACTGTTGACTGGAAATACCATCTCAGGAACCATTGCTCTGCCGTCCGGCACTGCACCTGCCGAAGGAATACAGGTTTATATCGGAACTCTTGACAGCCGCAACGGAGCCATTATCAATCAGGAACCCATCCAGATAATGGGGGGAAGCAATTCTGCAGCTTATTCTATCCCCATACCATCAGACTCAGCTGTATCGTTTGCTGTAAGGTACCGCTATAGCAACTGGGATGGCCCCTACCTCCGTATGGGATACCATGCTTCTGCTGGAACTGCATGGAGTGAACAGAGAGCTTCTCAACTGACTGGTGGGCAGGATCATTCAGGAATCAACCTGACACTGTTGACTGGAAATACCATATCGGGAACGGTTACCCTGCCCTCCGGCACGGCCCCTGCCGGTGGAACCGCAGTTTCTATTGCAGTCGAAGGCAGTGAAAACGGCAACTATGTAGACATAGCAATACCAACAGGAAGCAGTTCTGCACCATATTCCATTAACAAAATCCTACCGGACACATCCACTCCTTTAAAAGTCTCTTACTCCTATTCGGGCAGCGACTACCTTCTGGCGGGCTATTATTCTGCAGCGGGAACAACCTGGGACTCGAGTGAAAGCGATCTGCTCTCTGGGGGCCAGGATCATTCAGGAATTAATATGACGCTGCTGACCGGCAGTGTCATATCAGGAACCATTTCTCTGCCGTCTGGCACCGCGCCTGCTGGCGGCATTGATGTTAATATCAGTTATTTCAGTGCTGATGGTGATGAAGAAATTATTGCCGGATTTGTTTCCATAGCAGCTGGAAGTAGTTCCATGCCCTATTCTATCACCGTACCCCAAAATGCCCCTGCAGGCCTGCACATCGCCTACAAACATCTTTATGGCGGTAACTATCTTTCCACCGGGTATTATAGCGACTCCGGCACGACATGGGATCCTGATGCAGCCAGATCTTTACCTGCAGGTCTGAGCCTTTCCGACATCAACCTTACCCTGCTAAGCGGCAATACCATATCCGGTTCTATTGCCCTGCCGTCAGGCACCACCAGCGGAACAGTATATCTTGATGTTTTTGTCCAAGGTGCCAACAATTCCGCCTTATTCCAATCCTACATGTCAATAGCAACAGGTGATAACGCCGGATCTTACTCCATTCTTGTTCCGTCCGATGCATCTGCCTCATGGATTATTTTTTATAATATTTACGATAACACATATGTGGAGTCAGCTTACTATGCACCCACAGGAACAACAGCAAGTGAAAATGAGGCAGGAATATTAAATGGAGGTCAACCCCTTACCGGAATTGATATGACACTGCTGCCCGCAGTCAACACTTATACTATTACAGGAACCGTTTCTTTGACAGCAGGAACAACAGCGCCGGCAGGAGGTATTTCACTGACAGTTGTTGCCCAGGATATGGCTGCTCCCGTCGATGAAATGAAGACTGTCACAGTTATCATTCCAGAAGGAAGCAACTCCGCTGCATATACTCTTTCCGAATTTGCCTCAAATCCATCCGGAACCTTTTATATCTATTATCTTTATGACAACAACGGGGTCCAGATCAGTGGTATCTATTCCATAACAGGAACCGTGTCGGATTGGTTATCTGCAACACCGCTTGCAGGAGGACAGGACTACTCTGGCATCAACCTGGATTTTTGGATCACGGAAGCCCGCAGCTTTTCATGGGGAATGTTTCTGCAGATCATTACAAATAACAGGAATGATGAATAGTTTTCCTACTGACAAAACAACCTGTCGGGTGATCGTCGGTAGCGGGCTGTAGACGGCAGGGTTCGCCAGACATACTATCCATACTCCGACGAGCATCACTTTGGCCCATTCTCGACCGGACAGTATGACTGCTCATTGCCAGGAATCAGCAATAGAAGCTTTGCCAGTTGATCCTCGATAAGTGTTTGGTGCAGAATAGCTGACACCAGCCTTGAAACCCAAGACAGAACAGATCTTCAAAGATCATTTAGCCTTACGGCAATAGGACGCTATTTTCGTCCCAAGGTTTTTTTTATTTATTGATAACCGGGGGGGCCTTCTAAGTGTTATGCATATTTCTTTTAAAATCAACATATTGGCAGAGGCAATAGATGTGAG
>JAOZKX010000041.1 GCA_029935135.1 Desulfocapsa sp. | reverse complement strand
CAGGGATGGGTTTATGGCGTCCCTCGGATTGAGTAGTGGCCTGCCCTGGTGCCGACAGTATCAATCAATTTGTAGCTGCGTTTCGTATCGAGGCACTTACTTTTTATGCTGGAAATATATTACCTCCCAGCTCGCTGCACCACAAGCATTGCCAGAAGAACAACAGCGATACCAGGAAGTATCTGGATTCCTGGCCAGGAACCGTTAACAAACAGATCTATCAACAGAACAAGGGATGGATAGAGGTATGAGTAGGCCATAACCCTGGTCGGGCCAAGGAAGGTGATGGCATATTGGGTGATAAAAAACGAGATAATTGTGGAAAAAATTGCAAGATAGGCAATACCCAGCCAAACCTTTACCGGCACCGTGGACCAGGTGATGGAGAGCAGGTCATGGCCTGCAAGCAGAAGGAGCCAGAAGGTGCCGGTGACCATAATCCAGAAGGCCATTACTGCCATTGGTTCCTTGCGGTGGAATAGGCGAATTAATGGGGTGTACAGTCCCATGCACAGACAACCGCCAAGAAAGATAAGATCTCCTCTGTTCCAGGCAAGCCCGGTAAAGAGGGCCCAGTCCCCCTTAAAAACGATCCACAATGTTCCTGGAAGACCTAGAAAAAGGGCGAGGAGACGAGCTTTTCCCAGGCGCTCTTTATTAAGCAGCATGGCATACAATGCTGCAAGGGAAGGAACCAGAGTGAAAATTGCGCTGGTGCTGAGTGCTGTTGTATAGCGAAGGGAGAGAAACATACACCAGAAAAAACTAACCAGGGTGGCAGAAATCAGGGAGTAGCGTAGCAATGATAGAATGGAAACGGCAAGGCTATAGCGAAACCAGATAAAGGGAGCAAAGAGTAGTGAAGCAGAAAAAAAACGAATCAGGGTGAGGGGCCCCGGAGAAAGGTCATGGCTGATGGCTGCTCCCACCGGGAAAGATCCGGCAACCAGAACAGCACAGAGGAGCATAAGGCAGTGAACATACATAGGAGAAGGTTACGGGGCTGCTGGCTAATGCTGCAGAACAGAAGGGGGTAAATCTCTAAAAAGCAAACAGGGAATTTCAACAATCACACATCGTTCTGCGACTGGAAATTCCCCGTTTATTATTTTAACTCTCTCTATTGCTCTTTTTCACTCTCCTCTGACTCTTCAACATCTTCTTCGTTGGTGTCAGGTTCCTCTTCCTCTTCTTCCCCTTCCTCGGTGTCGTCAAGGTCCTCTTCACCTGCTGAAACGAACAGGCGTCGATACAGCACACCGATACAGAGGAAGGACATGGGAACGGTCCATATCAGGCCAAGACCTGCTGGAATAGCAGAAACGGCATAAATCAGGCCCATTACCAGATACATTCCAAAGACAGTCCACCACTTTTTATGGATGGCTTTCCTTGATGCTTCCAGTGCCTGCCAGGGACCATATCCCTTCTCAAGGATTAGAGGAAGAACCAGAACATATCCAACAGAGAGGTAAATTCCAGGAATCACGAGGAGACAGAAACCAATGGTAACAAGAATTGTCTGTAAAATCATGGCTACGGTAATGGTGATGGCTTTGGAAAATCCAGAAAACACCATCTTCCAGCTCACCCGCTGCCCCAGTGCCCGTCTGACTCCAATCAAGATGAGACCGGCTGTAAAAAGTAAAGCGAGCCAGTTACTGGCGAGTTGTAACCCGATATTTACTCCCATGGCCGTATTCATCCCAAGCGCTGTACTTGGGTCGGAGGCAACATACATTCCTCCCAGGCCATAGGCAATGGCAATGCCAACAGCCAAGAGGATGGCAGCCATAATAATCATGCCGCCCCAGATAGCACCCTTTGCCCCTTTGGTCTTTTGCCAGGATTCTTTCAGCACTTCACCAATGGTAAAATCAGTGCCCTGGGCATCATCTGTTGTATCAGCAGACTCTTCCCCTCCATCTTCGCTGGAGATGACCTCCACAACTTCCGGCTGACAAACACCGCAAAACAATTTACCATCAACTTCCTGCAGAAAATCAGGATGATATTTATCACCACATTCCGAGCAGGCTCGTCTGGGCTGACCAGTTTCGTCATATTCCTCTTTATCAGCGATAAGAGCCTGAGCGGAGGCCATTCCACTTTCTGTTAATTCAATTCCTTCCTCATCGTCATCTTCAACAGCAGCGCTGTCATCGGTCTCGATCACTTCTTCGTTATCGTCCTCGATATCAGCACTGTCATCGAGTTCTTCATCTTCCGGCACGCAGAGTGCGCAGTAGCGTTTGGAGCCGACGGTTTCAAGGAACTCAGGGTGAAGCGATTCGCCGCATTCATCGCAGGTTTCAAGTTCAGGTTGCTCGTCGTCATCGTCAGTAATCGCCAGATCTTCCTCATCCGTCTCACTGTCTTCAGCAACATCTTCTGTAGGAAACTCTGCAAAAGAATCTTCTTCATCGATATCTAAAGACTCTTCCTCGGTGTTCTCCTCAGTCTTTTCTTCATTCTGAAGTTCAAGTCCTTCTTCAGATTCAGGTTCACATAAACTGCAGTACAGCTTGGAGTCTATCTCCACCAGGAACTCTTCTGCAAATGGCTGGCCGCAGGCAGAACATTTTTTCAGTTCACTCTCGTCATCGCTATCCGCTTCCTGCTCTTCTTCAGATTCATCGACACTGGAGTCTTCGTCCATGGCATCTGCATCATCGTCAGTCTCAGTTTCAACTGCAGTCTCTGTGTCAGTTGTTTCCGCCTCAATGGATTCTGCAGCTTCTTCGGATGCTTCTGTCTCTGTTTCAGCAACAGGGGGTTCAGCTTGTTCTTCGGAGAGTGCTTTTTGACTAAGAAATCCAATGACAGACTCAGGAAGAAGTTCTTCGGGAATCAAAAAAACCTTACTGCACTTAGGGCATTTCAGCTTCTTGCCGGCAAGCGAATCTTCAACCGAACCATGCACCCCGCAATGGGGACAATCTATCTTCATTTACAGCCTCCAGGTATCTACAATCTTTCTCTTTTCTAATGTCTATCCTGGGAGGCTGTCCGAGAATGCCCTTTTGCCCAAATTCTTCGTTATTTGTAAAAAATAATGCTCGTAATATTGAACATATGACTGTGCTTATTTTTTACAAATGTCTCAATTTTGAACAAAATGCCTATTCTCGGACAGCCTCCTAGGAAACAGAATCCAAAACAAGTATGATGTTAAAGTGTAGTACAAAACAGTAGTGAAAATACAGGAAAAACACCATATCATCTGTTTTTTTTCTCTTTTTTAGAAAACAACAAGAAAAATCTACAATGAAAATCATCCTGATTGCTGCCATGGCACGCAATAGAATCATCGGCAGTAATAACATTATTCCCTGGCATATCCCAGAAGAGATACACCATTTTAAAATGACCACCACGGGGCATGCTGTTGTTATGGGGAGGAAAACATTTGAGTCCATAGGCAGGGCTCTGCCCAATCGTTTGAATGTGGTTCTCAGTCGGCAAGCCGAGATGCATTTCCCGGGTTGCACAGCAGCCGGCAGCCTTGAACGGGCCATACAGTTCTGCCGGGATCAGGAAAAGATCTTTATTATTGGTGGAGAAAGTATTTATCGGGAAGCTATGCTGATTGCAGACTCTGTTCTTCTTTCCGTACTTGAGAGAGACTATGAGGGGGATATTCTTTTCCCGGCAATTCCCCCATCGCTTTTTGAGCTGATTTCAGAAAAAGAGATGGGAGGGGAGCAATTTTTTTCCCTTCTTCGCTATCAACGGCGCAAAGAAGTATGAAAGCAAACACCCTCCCTGTCCTGGAAGTTCTCCCGGAACTGTGTCAGTCCCTTGTTACTCGTCATGTTATCCTTGTTGCTCCTCCCGGTTCCGGGAAAACGACGGGTGTTCCTCCAGCCCTTCTCGACGAAGCATGGCTTGCAGGGAAGAAAATTCTCCTACTCGAACCTCGACGCCTTGCAGCGAGAGCCGCAGCCAGGAGAATGAGTTTTCTGCAGGGTGAAGCAGTAGGGGAAACGATCGGTTACCGGACCAGACTGGACAGTAAGGTCTCTTCCGCCACCCGGATAGAGGTGATAACAGAGGGAATCCTTGTCCGCAGGCTGCAAAGTGACCCCGAACTGTCTGGTGTCGGCCTCGTTGTCTTCGATGAGTTTCACGAGCGAACCCTCACCGCAGACCTTGGTCTTGCTCTCTCCCTTGATCTTTGCCAGTTACGCCCCGATTTACGCCTTCTTGTCATGTCCGCAACCCTTGAGAGCAGGGAGCTTCATTCACTTATTGATAACTCCACCGTTATTCAGTCACAGGGAAGCAGTTATCCGGTACAGGTGCAGCATACACATCCCATTGCTGATTCCTTTGCTATTGCCCGGGTGACAGCAACAGCAGTGTTGTATGGATTGCAGGAACATGGGGGGGATATCCTTGTTTTTCTGCCCGGTGTGGGTGAGATTAAAACATGTCAGAGGATTCTCCAGGATTCTGATACGGGATGTTCTCTTCTTCCTCTGTACGGGAATCTAAGTGCTCGTGAGCAGGATCTTGCAATTGCTGTAAACTCCGGCACTGGACGGAGGATTATTCTCTCCACTCCCATTGCCGAAACTTCCCTCACCATTGAAGGAATCTCGATTGTGGTGGACAGCGGCTTTGCCAGACGACCCAGATTTGACCCGGCAACGGGACTCAATCGATTGCAGACCGTTCGTATTTCAAAATCATCGGCCAGGCAGCGACAGGGACGTGCCGGGCGTCTGGGACCGGGAGTGTGTTATCGGCTTTGGGATAAAAATACAGATCATTCATTGCAGGAATTCTCCCCCCCGGAGATTAGCTTGTCTGACCTCTCTTCCCTGGTTCTGGACCTAGCTCTGTGGGGAGTCACCGATCCAAAAGAACTGCAGTGGCTGACACTGCCACCGGCAGGAAACTGGACAAGGGCACAAAAACTGCTGCAGACACTCTCTGCACTTGATGAACAGGGGCGTATCAGCAAAGAGGGGAGAAAACTTGTCAAGCTCCCACTGCACCCACGCCTGGGACATATGCTGCTGCAGGCAAAAAAACAGAAACTGGGAGCAACGGCCTGTGTCCTGGCTGCAATTTTGTCGGAAAGAGATATCTTTGCCGGCAAACGAAATTTCACTGATCTGGGGGAACGGGTAAGACTCTTCACGCAGAAGAGCAACAGGCAGGTTGATCGTAGCCTGTTTCAGCGGATTCAACGGCAGGCAGGACAATGGAAGAGGCAGCTTGGCTGCCCTGAAAAGGAAACTCTTCGCCCCAATGAGTGTGGGCAACTTCTGGTCTTCGCCTTTCCTGATCGTATCGGGGTTTTACGCAAAAACAGCAGGGATCACTATCTGATGGCCAATGGACGGGGGGCCGTCGTTCCCCCCGGTGACCTTCTGGCGGGTAGCCCTCTGCTAATCTTTCCCCATCTGGATGCGGGCAAGAAAGAGGGGAAGGTTTTTCTGGCAGCAGACCTTCATCTCAGTGATCTTAAACGACTGCACCCGGGCTTGCTCAGTCAGAGAGATGAGATGCGATGGAATGATGCAAGGACGCATATTACCATGCGCCGTAATTGTCATCTCGGCAAGGCGGTTGTGGAGAGTAGTCCGCTGCAGGAAATCGATTACGAGGCCCTGCTCACTGTTTTTCTAGAGGGAGTACAGCAGGCGGGTATTTCTTCTCTTCCCTGGAATAAAGAGGCGAAATCACTGCAGACGCGGGTGGAGTCCCTGCGATTCTGGGGTGTTGACACCCTTCCTGATCTCAGCGATTCAGCCCTGCTAGAGGATATGCAATGGCTCGCTCCCTACTGCACCAGGATGAGCAGGCTGAGCCAGCTGAGACAACTCAAACTCCATGCAATTCTCCTCTCCCTTCTTTCCTGGAAAAAACAGAAGGAGGTGGAGCGACTGGCCCCTGAACGATTCACTGTTGCCTCCGGTTCTTCTGTGCAGTTGGAGTATATCCCGGGGAATGCTCCGATACTTGCGGTGCGTCTGCAGGAACTCTTCGGTCAGACCGAAACCCCGACCGTATGCAACGGGCGCATAGCGGTGCTTCTTCATCTCCTCTCCCCTGCCAGGCGCCCGGTACAGGTGACGGACGATCTGCACTCCTTTTGGCAGAACACCTATCCGGAAATCAAAAAAGAACTCAGTGGGCGTTACCCAAAACATCACTGGCCGGATGATCCGCTGATTGCCCAGGCCACCTCACGCTGTAAACCCCGAAAAAACAAGTAGCCTCAGGAGAGCCTTTCCCGCTGGCCGGCAATGGCTGCATCCTCCAGATAGTCATCAAAATTGAGCATGCTGTCTATGATTCCGCCGGGAAGAAGTTCAACGATTCTGTTGGCAATGGAGCTGATAAACTGATGATCGTGGGAGGCAAAGAAAATAACCTCAGGAAAGGCAATAAGCCCATTATTGAGAGCGGTAATGGACTCCAGATCCAGATGGTTGGTGGGTTCGTCCAGAATAAGGACATTGGCATCTGATAACATCATCCTTGACAGCAGGCAACGCACCTTTTCACCACCTGAAAGAACACTGGTTTTTTTCAAGGCCTCTTCACCGGAAAAGAGCATTTTTCCAAGAAATCCCCTGGCGTATGTTTCTCCTTCTGTTACCGGAGTGTAGTGGCCAAGCCAGTCGACCAGACTGATATCCTCTGTAAAAAATGCACTGTTTTCTTTGGCAAAGTAGGACTGCGTTATAGTTACTCCCCAGCGAAAGCTGCCACTATCCGCTTCAATTTCTCCAGTGAGGATCTGGAAAAGTGCTGTCCGAGCCAGAGTGTTCCTGCCGACAAAGGCTATTTTATCCCCCTTGTTGACGGTAAGATTAAGATCACGAAACAATTCAACCCCATCCACCGTTTTGGCCAGTCCTTTTATTTCCAGAATAACATCACCACAGGGTCTTTCAGGCTTAAAGGAGATAAAGGGATATTTACGCGACGAGGTGGGCATCTCCTCAAGGGTCAGCTTGTCCAGCAGTTTTTTCCTGGATGTTGCCTGCCTTGCCTTGGAGGCATTGGAGGAAAAGCGCTGGATAAACTCTTTCAGCTCTTTTGCCTTGGCTGTGGCCTTCTTATTTTCGTTCTGTTTCTGCTGCAGCACTAGTTGACTAGCCTGATACCAGAAGTCGTAATTACCGGCATAGATGCTGATCTTGCCAAAATCAATATCCGCCACATGGGTACAGACCTGATTGAGAAAATGGCGATCATGGGAGACAATGATGACCGTATTCTGGAAGCGGCTGAGGAAATTTTCCAGCCAGACAATGGAATCGATATCAAGGTTATTTGTCGGCTCATCCAGGAGAAGCACATCCGGGTCTCCAAAAAGGGCCTGTGCCAGAAGTATCCGCACCTTTTCACCACCTTCAAGCTCCTTCATCTTCTTCTGCACAAGGTCTTCATTGATCCCCAGACCACTGAGCAGTACTGCTGCTTCAGACTCGGCCTCGTAGCCGTTGAGTTCCTCAAATTCCGCCTCGAGCTCTCCACTGCGTATACCGTCTTCCTCTGTAAAGTCACTCTTGGCGTAGAGTGCTTCCCGCTCAACCAGTATCTCATAGACCCGTTCATGGCCCATCATCACCACATCAAGAACCTTCACTTCGTCAAAGGCAAACTGATCCTGTTTCAGCACCGCAATGCGCTCCCGACTGCCGACGGAGACTGTACCCTTATCTGGCTCGAAATCACCGGCAAGGATCTTGAGAAAGGTTGTCTTTCCAGCACCGTTGGCCCCGATAAGTCCGTAGCAGTTGCCCGGAAGAAACTTTATATTAACATCCTGGAAAATAACCCTTTTTCCATAGGAAAGAGCGACATCATTTGCAGTGATCATTCTTTATCCTTCTTTTTTGTGGTATTCACAGTAGAAAATTAGTATTTTATAAATTCGTTCGAAGTCGGGGTTAGTATCCTGTTTCTTTCGGGTACTATACTGAGTGCCGGCTTACTGTTCATCACCGGTGTTCGACAAGGTGTATTGGGCCCTTATAAATAGATCCAGGTTACAAGCAAAAAACTCCCATAATGCATAAAAAAACCTACGAGTAGATTATGAAAGAAAAAACAGAGCAGGAACTGAACACATTTATTGAAGAATGGAAAGGACCCAATACGAAAAACAGGGAATCTTTTCTCCATTTCAAGGAGTATCTGGCCAAGAAAGAGGCTGTTGTGCTGGATTTTATTGCCCGTCCCGGGCTTACCTATTCCCTGAGAGCTGTGCATGCAGAACAGAAGGAAAAAGATCTTTTTGTGATGGTCGATGTGATTGAAGATGTCGAGAGATGGCTTTCGGTCTGTTTTTTCGGCAATATGATCACCGACCCTGAAGAAAGGGGTGACTTTGTGCCTGGCGGCCTGTTGGGAGAAGATGCTGTCTGTTTTGATCTGGAAGAAGAGGATGACTCGTTGCTTCGCTATATTGAAACGCGTTTAGATGAGGCATACCAGAGCGCAGCAGGTCAATAACCGTTTTTCTTGCGCCCATAGCCAGTTAAATTTGGGTCTGTAATCAGCACTTATTTTTCTGCACAGACGGGAAAACAACTGATCGCCTCAAAGTCAGACGCTATATAGCCGTTGATATTTTGGTCAAGGCGGCTGACGGGCTCTGATTCACCGGATGTCTTGTCTATTCTGTAGAGGGTGTTGTTTGTCTCGTGATCCGGAAATTCTATCCCTGTGGTTCCATAAAAATAGCGTTGGCTATACAGGGTCAGTCCCTCCATATCCTGGACAGGGGTTCCACTCCTGTCCAGAAGCGGGGCATACAAACTGACACTTCCCGTCTGCTTATCAATAATGACCCCCTGATCACCACCTCCGCCACCTGAAATGCCGGCGACACCATAGAGACGACCAGTGGAATCGATATCAATATCGTCAGTATCTTTGACTCCTGCTGCCTGAGTATTAATAATAACATAATCAAGACCGGGGCCGAATGCATCTCGGATAATTGTGCCGGTTGCCGGATCGATTTGAATCAGCAGATCCAGCATATCAGGAACATCTTCCCGGTATCTCTCCGTTCCATATAAAACCCCACTGCTTGGATCAAATGCCAGGCCGTCGATATCGGAAAATTGTACTGTACCGTATGCACCGTAGCCGCTGCCGATACCTGCGGAGTTTATGGGCATAAAAGAATCCACCCTGCCCGGCGTGGGGTCGATTACCCCCAGAATGGCACCGTCAACCGCATAGAGGGTCTGGCCATCGAGGGAGAGGGTTATGGTTTCTACATTATTTACCCCCAGACGATTGACAAGTTCCAGGCTATCTGTGTTGAAGATATATTTAAAGAGAGCTGAGTTGTGGGAGTTCAGATTGTCTCGGTCTGAAACCAGATAACAGTATTGGGGAACAGTGGCACAGGGGATAATAGGAGGTGGAAAAAGGACCCATGGAAAGGATCCTTCACCAAAATAATGGCTGGGATCACTGGCTGTAATCAGTCCGCGCTGTACTGTTGTGGCAGTGACGGTTCCAATATTTTCATATTGGCCTCTTACAGCAGTGCCACTTCCTGTACAGGTCATATTTGCACCAATATCCAGACTATCCTTCGGACAATGGACCGGGATGCCCCGATTATCTGTAACAGCAACATTTGTCAGAAAAAAATCCCCGCTATTATGCAGCAGATAGATCCAGGAAACAGCCTCTCCGGTTGGTATCGTTGGTCCGGGAGGAGTGTCAGCATCCTCTCCATTGGTAAATTTTTCCACTGTTATATCAGATACGGGCGGCGGCACCATGACGGTGTAACCAAAGTTGGCCCCAATAAAGATTGAATTATCAATGATGATAGTGGTGTGCGGGTTCGTACCTCCGCTTAACATCATTCCATCAAGAAGATGTGCCGTGTCAGTAACATGAACCTCATAACTGCCGTTGGCAACACGGAACCTATACTGTCCACCAAGTGAAGTTGCTGTGGTGTCGATGACAGTACCGTTCTGCAGCAGGTCAATGGTGACACCGTTAATCCCCGATTCATCACTGTCCTTGATGCCGTCACCATTTGTGTCAGACCAGAGTAGATGACCAATGAGCCCGCCGATATTACCTATTATCCGAATATTTTCATTATCAGATGCATCAAAAGAGTGCCCTGCTCCATCCTGCGCAGTGACTGTTACCACATTGTTATGTCTATCACCTGCAATACCGCTGATCGTTTCAGTAAATTGGCAGGTGAAATCCGCACCTGGGGCAAGGGGGCGAGGGAGGGAACAGCTATTGTTGAGGTTGCCGAATTGATCGTCTGTGAGATCTGTCAGGGTGAGGCTGACAGCACCTGTATTGCTTATGGTAACTGTGTATTCGACGGCCTCTGCCGGTTCAAAGATGAATCGTTTGTCTGCTGTTTTATTTATTG
>JAOZKX010000336.1 GCA_029935135.1 Desulfocapsa sp. | reverse complement strand
CAAAGCAAAAAAAGGTAAAACCAGCCGGTGGAAACACCACGCAGGCGGGCAAATTCTTCATCAAAACAAACTGCCACGAATTTATTATAAAAAATCCATACCGAGCCCAGCACCAGCACATCAAGGGCCAGGACAAAAAGAAAGTCATTCTTACCAACAAGCAGAATATTCCCAAAAAGATAACTCATGGGATCGACATAGCCGGGAGTTTTGGCAATAAAGAGCAGACCGGTTGCCATCCCCACTGCCCATAAGGCACCAATAACACTGTCCTCCCGCTGTTTTGCATGACGACTAACCAGAGCAAGAACGACAGCAGCAAGCAAAGAGGCAACCACCGCGCCCTGAATGGGACCAAACCAGGTAACCCCCACAGCCTTTTCCAGATACAGGCCAAGACCAATTCCTCCCAGTACACAGTGGGCAATGGCACCTGCAATATAACTTATCCGCCGCACCACCACAAAGGTACCAATAATACCAAAGGGAAGAGAGGCAAAGATCCCGGTTAGGAGTGCATATCGAAAAAAGGGCATATTGGGATCCAACACTGCAGCCAGAAACTCACTCATGGATATGTCCTTCTGTTCCGCAACAATGATCATGACGAATCATCTGCTGATCGCCACCATACATCTCACGGATCATATCCCCTGTAAGCGCACTGGTGGGATGGATTTTCACCTCTCTGTTGACACAGGCAATCCGCTGAAAGAATGTTGAAGCAAAACCAACATCGTGGGTTACCATCAAAATAGTCATTCGTTTGTTCAGCCTGGAAAGAAGGTCAAAAAAATGGACTTCACTCTCATGATCAATATTGGCAGTGGGCTCATCGAGAATCAAAATATCACCCTTTGAGGCCAGTGCTCTGGCAATGAGCACCCGCTGGCGTTGCCCACCGGAGATGGAGGAAAAAGGCCGAGAGGCAATATCGGCAAGATCTGTTTCGGCCAGTGATTCCAGAGCCTGTTCTCTGTCCTCTTTCCCGTATCTCCCGGTAAAGCTATGGCCAAGACATCCCATACGCACTACCTCCAGCACAGAAACAGGAAAACTTGTATCATACTGAGCATATTGCGGCACATAGCCCATCCGTAAACGGGCAGCTTTGGGCTTGTTGCCAAAAATACGAACCGTGCCACTATCCGGCTTCAGCAGTCCAAGAATCAGCTTGATTAAGGTGGTTTTGCCACCACCATTGGGGCCCACCACACAGATAGAATCTAAGGGAAGGATTTCCAGATTCACATCAGAAAGTATCGGTTGCGATTCATAAGAGAACTGCAGATTCCGGATGGAAACAGCACTCTCTTGATTTTTTTCTATTCTCTGCACTATTACTCTTTTAAGCCTTCTGCTATTTTTTCAGACATGGTTCTGAGATTATCAGCAACATTCTCTGCCAGAGGATCCATGGGCACAACCGTACCACCAATGGCTGTCGCTACAACATTCGCGCTTTTGCGATCAAACTGTGGCTGAACGAAAATAACGCGAATCTTCTCTTTTCTGGCCATACTGATAAGAGCGGCAAGTTTTTTAGGAGTGGGCGATCTCCCGCCAACCTCCACAGCCACCTGCTGCAGATGGTATTCATGGGCAAAATAGCCAAATGCGGGATGAAAGACCAGAAAGGGGGCGCCTTGAAAAGGAGCAAGCCTTGCTGCTATTTCACGATCAAGGCCATCCAACAATGTATTCAATTCAGCTAAGTTATCTTTGAATTCTTTGCCATGTTCCGGGTTTCCAACAGTAAAGGCCCGGGCCATGGATGCGGCCATGATTTTCAAATTCTTCGGGGAGAGCCAGACATGGGGGTCCAACTCGCCATCATGGTTTTTTGCTCCCTGCACAGGGATTTTCCGGATCTCAGCGGTGGTATCAATGGCCTTAAAATGAGCAAAATCATACCCCATACGCTGGATAAGCGTCCGCTCAAAAACCATCCCCGTGCCAAAAAAAATAGAGGCGCTGGAAAGTTCCAGAATCTGCCGGGGACGAGGCTCAAAGGTATGCGGTTCCTGACCCTTATCAATCAACACCTGAGTATTCACCAGCCCCTTGCCAACCTGCTCACATAACCATTTCTGCGGTGGTATAGAGACGAAAACCTCTATTTTTTCGAGGGAGGCGGCAGACGACTGGCAGTGAAGGAATAGGAAAAAGAAACAAAGAAGAAAAGGGTGTAAGCAACGATTCATCATTATTCTCCATTCTTTACAATGTGTTGTGGCTGCGCTTGGCCTTCACCATGCGACTGGCAGACAAAATGAACAGCCTGACAATCCTCACAACGGGTCAACAGATGTGCAGTCATAAACTGTTGCAGATGTTTTCCCTGTTCAAGACTCAAAACCCCTGTCCCTTTACACAACGGACATTCATGCTCCAGAGCTGCAAGCAATGCCTTGCGGATAAATTCTGACCTGTTTGGGGTATTCTCCAGGGCCCGGGAAAGTTCTCCCTCGGCCTTAAAAGAAAAAACCCGATCACTTTTCTTTTCCATGGTATTAATTTTTAATACCAACACTCGTCTTCGTCAAGAAGAAAGACGGTGAGGAAGAAAGGTCGTGCACAAACCCCTTGCCCAAGCGAATCTTTTTGTTGTATATGAAAAGACAATTTTCTATTTTTTCACCGGTAACAGTTATGATATCTGAGTCCTTCCAAGAGAGCCTGCGCACATCCCTGAAAAGTGGTATCCTGATCCTCAAACTGGTCATCCCTTTTTATATTCTGGCAGATATCCTGCTCTATTTTGACCTTCTCCAGCCCCTGAGCACCTTTTTCTCTCCAATCACCAGCCTCCTGCACCTGCCCACCGAGGCAGCAATGGCCATATGCGCCGGTGTTTTTTTGAACCTCTATGCTGCTGTTGCCTTTGCCGCCCCACTGGATCTAAGCCCCTATCAATGGACTATCCTTGGCGTCTTCCTTGGCGTCTGTCATTCATTGCCGGTGGAAAGTATTATCATGAAAAAACTGGGCATCAGCTTTCTCTACTCCATTGTTCTTCGGGTAAGCATGGCCTTTCTCACCACCCTGCCGGTCATGTTTCTCCCCCAATCCATGTTTTCCGGCCAACGCAGCGAGAATGAAATTCAGCTTGCCAGTTACTCCAGCATGTCAGATATGATTATCCACTCACTGCTGGGTGCAGTGATACTGTCAGCCAAGATTATTGCCCTGATCAGCATCCTTATCTTTCTTATGGATTGGGTAAAAAGAAGTACT
>JAOZKX010000335.1:1302-3243 GCA_029935135.1 Desulfocapsa sp. | reverse complement strand
ACCTGATCGACTTTCGAATCATACTCATTTTGGCAGACAGCAGCAGAGAAACAATTCAAAAGGCACATCTCCTGCAACCAAGTTTTGTTGCCTGTTATGAAGATGATATTTTAAAAATACAAGCTGTTATTAATAAAATGATGCATACCGAAACTGAAGTGGCATAAGCCTGAAGAAAAAGGAGATACAATGCGAAAATTCTTACAATTATTTAAACGAATCGGAGTAAAACTGATTACGGCATTTTTACTTATTGGCCTGACACCTCTCCTTATCAGCGGGTATATCTCCTCAAAGAAATCCAGTGCTGCATTGTCCAAGGCGAGCTTTAATCAGCTCACTGGAGTACGGGAGATTAAGAAGTCACAGATTGAAAGTTTTTTTAGTGAACGAAAAGGTGATATGGGAGTCCTGCTGGAAACTGTAAGTACTCTCCAGGATAATGCCTTCCATAAACTCAAAGCCATTCAATATAATAAAAAAATAGCCATAGAACAGCTTGCGGCACAGTGGCAGACAGATATAGCCGCTCAACAGAGTCGTTCAATCTGCACAAAGGCTATGAGTCATTATAAAGATTATATCAACAGTGGCTATAAATCCCAAGAGTTCAGTCGTTTCGCCTCTATTATTGATGGTTTTGTCAAGGCCACTGGGTATTACGATTTCTTTGTTATTGATATGGATGGCATCGTCGTCCACAGCCAGGCCCAGGAAGCAGACTATAAAACCGATCTTATTGATGGCCCCTATAAAACCTCAGGTTTGGCAGAGGCGTTTAGAAAAGCTAAACAGGGTGAAACCGTACTGGTGGATTTCTCCCCATATGCACCAAGTAATAATGAGCCTGCCGCATTTCTTGCCGCTCCCATCCTCTCCAAAGGACAGCAGACTGGGGTTGTTGCTTTGCAAATCTCCCTTGAAAAAATACAGACTATTATAGATGAACGAGAGGGTTTGGGAAAAACTGGTGAATCATACATTGTCGGTTCAGATTTCCTGATGCGCTCTAACTCCTTTCTTGATCCGGTGAATCATTCGGTTAAAGCATCTTTTGCTAACCCTGAAAAAGGAAGGGCCGATACAAAGGCGGTACGCTGGGCCCTGGGTGGTAAAAATCATGAAGATGTTATTCTTGATTATAACGGCAACCCTGTCCTGTCTGCAGCCGGGCCATTAACTGTTATGGGACTGAAATGGGCATTGTTAACAGAGATAGATATAGCCGAGGCATTTGTACCCACAGATGATGCTGGTAAAGAATATTATGCCAAGTATGTGGAGGCATATGGATATTATGATCTTTTTTTGATGACACCTGATGGATATTGTTTTTACACAGCAACAAAAGAAGCCGATTATCAGACCAATTTCAAGGATGGTAAATATTCCGATTCTAATCTTGGCCAACTCTTCCGCAAGGTAATGGATAGCAAAAGCTATGAAGTTGCAGATTTTGCCCCCTATGCCCCAAGTAACGATGCGCCTTCTGCTTTTATAGCCCAACCATTACTGCACCAAAATGATGTGGAAATGGTGGTTGCCTTACAACTGTCGCTTGAGGCTATTAACAATATTATGCAGCAACGTGAAGGGATGGGCGAAACAGGAGAAACATATCTTGTGGGTTCTGATAAGCTGATGCGTTCCGATTCATTTCTCGATCCCAAAAATCATTCTGTAGCAGCTTCTTTTGCCAGACCAGATATGGGAAGTGTTGATACTGAAGCCAGTAGAGAAGCAATCGCTGGAAATAGTGGTGCCAAAATCATCATTGATTATAATGGAAATCCTGTTCTTTCGGCCTATACACCATTAATAACAAACGGATTGTCCTGGGCAATTATCGCTGAGATTGATGAGTCTGAGGCAATGGCCTCTGTAAAGAGCATGCAGAAACTTTCTGCACTTGTTGCCTTAATTAGTGCTGTTTTATTCTTG
>JAOZKX010000335.1:0-1292 GCA_029935135.1 Desulfocapsa sp. | reverse complement strand
ATGGCTCCCATTAAGATTGTGGTTGAAAAACTAAAAGTACTTTCCCAAGGAGAAGGTGACCTGACCCAACGGCTCACAATGGATTGTCCGAATTGTTCAGATGTGATGAGCTGTAATGAACCGAATTGCAGGAGTTTTGGCAAAGATGGTATGTGTTGGGAAGTGAGCGGCACCATGTCCGCAAATCCAGACTGTATTGAAGTTACCAGTGGCAAAATGAAAGATTGCACAGATTGTAAAGTCTATAAACAGTCTAATTATGATGAGCTCCAGGAGCTCTCTTCAAACTTCAACAACTTTATAAATAAATTGCAAAAAATGTTTAAAGAGGTTGTGCATGGTGTTGTCACCATATCATCTGCCACCACAGAACTTTCTGCCATTGCCGAGCAAATGTCAGGTGGGGCAAATAGTGTTTCTGATCAATCAAACTCTGTTGCCACAGCGGCCGAGGAGATGAGTGTTAATATGGATTCTGTTGCAGCGGCAACGGAGGAAACTACAACCAATATGAATATCGTGGCATCAGCAGCAGAAGAGATGACTGCTACCATTAATGATGTAAACAGCAATACCGAACAGGCAAGCAAGGTAACTGGTGAAGCTGTAGAAGAGGCCAAAAGTGCCACAGTCAAGGTTCAACTACTTGGACAGGCTGCAAGTGAGATCAGCAAAGTGACTGAAGTAATCACTGATATTTCGGGGCAGACCAATCTGCTGGCTCTCAATGCGACAATTGAAGCGGCAAGGGCAGGTGAAGCTGGGAAGGGCTTTGCGGTAGTGGCTAATGAAATCAAGGAACTTGCTAAACAAACTGCGGATGCAACGGGTCAGATCAAGACCCAGATTGAAGATATTCAAAACTCAACATCTGAAACAGTAACCCAGATTGAACGAATTACAGATGTTATTAATAATGTCAACGAAACGGTTTCCACCATTACTGTTGCTGTACACGAACAGACTTCAGCAACCGACGAGATTGCTTCCAATGTGGCCCAGGCTGCTCAGGGATTAAGTGAAGTAAATGAAAATGTAGCCCAAAGCTCCATGGTTTCCAGTCAGATTGCTCAGGACATTACCATGGTCAATCAGTCTGCGACTGAAATGTCTACATCCAGTAGTGAAGTGCAGTCCAGTGCACAGGAACTTTCAGAAACCGCTGAGAAATTGAAAGATATGGTAGGAGGATTTAAATTATAAAAGATATTTGCTGTTAGATGACTCCTGTCCCTCTCTTTCTGCTTTTTGGGGAAGAGAGAGACAGGGCAGTTGATCTGTTGTATAACTTG